>JAVVFP010000053.1:0-11263 GCA_032250495.1 Bacteroidota bacterium
TGGGGAAAGGACGAATCCTCACCATGATCGGTCTTGGGACGGTGATGGGAGGATTCGGATTGCTAGGATGGCTGTTCATGGACCTGCGCGTGGGCCTCGTGCTCGCGGTGATGATGTCCCTGCCTGTCGCGTTCTTCACGTGGATGCTGAAGCTGCACGGCAGCAGCTCATTTCACGACGCGAAGCGGGACAGTCACAGACCGATCTCCTGAGGACATTCGAAGAAGATAGCTGCCGGCGTTCGCCTGCACGTCCCACACGCGTGCGCCGTAGATGTCCGTTGCGCTGCCGCTGAACACGGCACCGGCCACCGTCGCCGGATCGATGGCCTCCGCGTCGCCGAAGCCGAACAGGTAGGCGTTGTCACTGGTGATGGTCACGCGGAGCGTGCCCTCCTGCGCCGCGGCCGGCGTAGAAAACAGCAGGTGGAGAACAACGATGCTGAGTATGGGGATCGCTTTCATGGGGGGCAGTTCTCTCTGTTCCGGATGACCTTCCCCGGATCAACCCGGCATGGCGGGGAAAGTTACAGGAGGTGGCGGACGCGTTTCATTGCGCTACATGTAACCGACGCATTCGTCAGGTGTTCTCTCACCATGTGTAACGATCCCGGGTGTCGCATGGAACGTGCAGTACGATGCAGGAAAACGGTCGTGATGATCAAGGTATGCAGGACCGTGTGGACGGGTGTCCTTCTGCTCGCCTGTCTTGGATTCCTGCACGCGCAGGGGACGGCGCCCGTGCTCCGCTGCACAGTGGATGTGCCGGTAATCACGGCAGACAATGCGAACGTGACCTATCACCCGATGCCCTTCCCGGTGACGGTGACGGTGACCAATGAAGGGGGGACGCGCAGCGATTCGGTGTTCGCGACCGTCGTGCTTCCGCCGGATCTCCGCCTGGCGGAAGAGGACGCACCGGACCGCTTCACGAAGACGCTCATGCATCCCCAGTTGTTCCCGCAGCAGTCGAGCACGGCGCAGTGGATGCTGCGTCACCCTCCGACTAACGAGGAAAAACAGTACACGGTCCAGGTGCGGGTGGAAGCGGCAAACGCAGACACAACGCTGTGCGGGATACGTGTGATCATTCCGCCTCTGGAGTCCCCGATACTCGCACCACGCTGTTATGTGCCCGACGCGCTGACGTTCGACGACGCGCTCGATTCCTACGTTCCGAATCCCTTCACCGTGCGCCTGACCTGTGTCAACAACGGCCTTACTCCCACGTACAACGTGACCGGCACGATTGAACTCCCGCCGAACGTCGTGTTCGATCCGCCGGAACAGCAGCGGAGCAGGCGCATCTATCCGACGCCCATGGAGAAATGGCGGATAGGGGACCCCGTCCCCGAAGTGACATGGACGGTGCGCTGGGTGCCGCGGCTGCGCGACGAGGCGCAGCCGGAGTTCCGCTTCCTCGTGACGGGGCAGAACTTCCAGGGTAGGAGGCTGGATTCGACGGAGGTCCGCTGTGCGCTGCGCGTCCCGGGTCTGCAGCCGCTGTTCAGGGGCTGGATAGACATCCCCGACTCTCTTCCGCGTCGCAGCGACACCTGCGACGTCTGGCCCAATCCCTTTCCCGTGCGGCTGCGCCTGAAGAACATCTCCCCGCAGGTGGGCATGATACGGCGCATCGTCCTGTATTTTCCGCGGTCGGATGGACTCAGCCTCAATCCCGCTTCCCAGAATCCGGCGGATTTCGATCCGGAGCTGACGCTCGACAAGGGGGAGGAAAAAAGCTTCGAATGGCTGATCGACGTGGAGAACCGCATCACGCGGAGAAACGTCCAGATCAGCGTGATCGCCTACGACGACGATGGGAATCCCATGGCGCACGACGACTGGCTGCCCATCGCATGCATGAAAACGGCAGTCCGGAATGCGTGTCTCGAGCCCAGTTCCCCCGTTCTGCGCTTCGATCCTGTCCGCGACAGTTACGAACCTTCACGCTTCGTCATCGGAACGAGGCTGTACAACGTGGGCTGCTCGACGTTGCACGACATCGTCGCTCGTATCACCTGGGCGGACAACAGCGGCCTGGATTTGATCGAATTCGATCCGGACAATACCCATGACGAATACTGCGCGCCGGGCGACCTCGCAGCAGGAGATTCCGTCGAATGCTGGTGGGGATTCCGCGTCAGGAACAAAAACAGCAGCGGCATCCCGCAATACGTCGAATTCACCCTCGATTACGGAGCACGTGAGACGCCATGGATCACAAACGCCTGTGAGACATTCGTGGAGATGGAGTCCGCCGGAACAATGGGGATTGCGGATTGTTCCGCGCCCGGCGCAGGCGTGCTGTACCCCGCACATCCGAATCCGTTCACCGGATCGACCAGCATTCCGTTCGTGCTGAATCGATCCTCAACGGTGACCGTCACAGTCGTCGACGCACTGGGACGCGAACGTGGCCGCCTCATGGATAACGAAATCCGCAGCGCGGGCGCACACGCGCTGCGCTTCGACGCCCATGGCCTTCGTCCGGGCATGTATTTCGTCCGTCTCGTCGCAGGGGAAGAAGTGCGACAGCAGAAGGTGGTATTGCTGAGATATTGAAAGCCAGGGTGACAGCGAAAAGTTTTATCCAACCCGGCGTGATTAATCGAGCGTCAGGATGTCTCTTGAACAACGCAACGGTTCGTTCACTGACACTCAGGCAGATCAATGAAACACGCACCTCTCGTAATGGTAATGACTTTGCTTCTCATCGGTACGGCATCCTTCGGACAGACACCGGACGTCAATCCTGAGTGGGAGAAAAACATCAAGCGGCGACTGGAGCATATTCTGGAGGAGAAGCTTCACTCGCACGCATTCGCACAGCCTGCCGGCGGCAGGCTTGAAAAAGGGGCGACGCAGATCGGCAGCGAGGTGGAAGTCAGCGGTCACGCGCGCATGGAGTCGGAAATCCATGCCGCGATCAATCCGACGGACACGGCGAACATCGTCATCGCTCCCATCCAGGAAGTCTCTTCCGGTGGGTCCATGGGCGGCGGACAGCTCGCGCTTCCCCTGTACATCACCACGGATTTCGGTCAGACATGGACGACCTCCTCCTTCAGCGGCGGTGGGGGTGGAGATCCGGTCCTGGCATTCGCCGCAGACGGCACGCTGTACTTCAGCTGGCTCAATCTCACACAGAGCGGCATGTCCATGTCCATCGACATGCTGTTCGCCGCGTCGACAGACGGTGGTTTCTCCTGGAGCGCCGTCGACACGATAGACAGCGGCAGCATGAGCATGATGGGCGGCGGTCGCATGGTCGACAAGCAGTGGATGGCGGTCGACAAATCGAATTCCTCGCGGAAAGGCACACTCTACACGATCTACGTCCTCATGGAAATGCAGGGGATGAGCCAGAACATGGCAGTCGCCATCAAGCGCAAACTGCCCGGGCATGCGGCGTTCGAGAACACCGTCGTGGAACTCACGGACGCATCGTTTTCCGAAGTGCAGTTCCCCAGCGTCAGCGTCGATGCGACAGGCATGGTGCACGCCTTCTGGTGGGGCACGAAAAACGGGAGCTCCGGTCTGTGGCACCGGTCCTCGAGTGACGGCAGCACGTTCGGATCCACTCATTTCATCGCGCCGGTGCGCTTCCCGCAGCAGGGCAGCAACGTCAGCGTGCCGGATCACCTCCCGCAGCGCCTCGGTGTGATGCCGCAGTTCGAGGTGGATAACCATCCGGGAAGTCCGCACACCGGCACGATGTATGCGGTCTGGAACGCGAATGATCCCGGTACGGGTGCGGGATCCTACAACGAGCCGTTTCATGTTTATTTCTCGGCTTCTACGAACGGCGGCTCCTCCTGGTCCACCGCGAAGCGCATCGACGATCTCAGTGTGAGCAACACGCATCAGTTTCATCCGAGCATTTCCGTCAGTCCGAGCGGCACCGTCATCGCCACATGGTACGACGGTCGTGACGACACGCTGAACACCAAGGTCCATTACTACACCGCGTTCAGCACGGACAGGGGAGCGACATGGACGGGCAACGTCCGTGTTTCCACGCGCAGCTCCGACATGAGCGAAAACGTGCAGGGCAGATTCGGCATCGGCGATTACGACAAGGCGCTCAGCACCGGACATTACGCGATCCCGATATGGAGCGACGGCCGGTCGAACAGCGGTGACATGAACGTCTACGCGGCCTTCGTCCCGATCGGCCAGGTAGTGCCCGTCGAGCTGTCGTCCTTCACCGCCGGGGTCCACGGTAAAATAGTCACGCTTCGCTGGCGCACGGAATCCGAAGTCAATAACGCGGGCTTCGAAGTGCAGCCTTCGAAGGACGGCGAGGAGTTCACGACGAGCGCGTTCGTCCCTGGATTCGGTACCACGATGCTGCCGCGGGAATACGCGCATCAGGAGCCGATCGACGAGCCGCGGTACTACCGTCTCAAGCAGATCGACCACGACGGGACGTACGAGTACTCGCCCATCGTACAGGCTGTCCCGACCGTCCCGGATGGCATAGAACTCGGTCAGAGCTTCCCGAATCCGACACAGGGCGCCACGACAATTCCCTTCACCATCGAGCAGCAGTCGGAGATCTCCCTGGCGATCTACGATCTGCTCGGCTCACCGGTGAAGACGATCGTGTCGGGGACGATGCCCAGCGGCTCACACTCGGTCACCTGGGACGGAAGAGACGCACGCGGCGATCGCGTCCCTCCGGGCGTGTACATGTACATGCTCAAAGCCCCCGATGCGCTGATCTCGAGGACAGTGACGGTCCGGTGATCCTGCGTGCAGCCAACGTGAACGAAAGCCCCGGTATACGCCGGGGCTTTTGGCAGTTCACCACCGCGAAGCGAATTTCACCTGCGGATTCTTCTGGGAGAGAAGCAGCAATTCAATAATCCTTCGTACCTTTATCGACACGGCACCGCCTGGCAGTGTCTCCTTCGCCGGGCGGCAATGCATTGCGGGAATTCCATAGAGACCTGAGAAAGGAAAATCAATGAAATCGCGCAAGGACATCGTTCGCGAATACAAGGAACGCAAGCATCCCGCCGGCATATTCATCATCAGGAATGCCGCGAACGGCCGCTTCCTGCTCGGCAGCAGCCTGAACATCGAGGGACCGCTCAACAAGCATAAGTTCATGCTGCAGATCGGGTCACATCGCAACACGGACATGCAGAAGGACTGGAAGGAGTTCGGCGCGGATGCCTTCACATTTGAAATTCTCGAGACGGTCGAACCAGCGGACGAAGAGGGAATCAACATCGAGGACGAACTGCAGCTGCTCGAAGAAATCTGGATAGAAAAGCTCGAGCCATTCGGAGAGAAGGGGTATAACCGCGAGAAGAAACTGCGCGAAGCGTGACGCAGCTCCGAAAATTCCAGAGGCGAGCCATTTCCAATAATCATCAAGGAAGGATTTCCATGCTGAAACTCTCCGTTCTCGCAATTTCAATTGTCCTCTGTTTCTCCGCGCACGCCCAGGTGACCGTTGCACCGGTGCTTGGACCTCAGGAGCTGGCCGTCGTTCCCTTTGATTACGCCATGGACGGGACGGAAATCCCAATCGCTGAAATCGATTCAGGGCTCTTCGTATCCCCATCCTCTATCAGAGCATTCTTTGAAGAGGCGTCGTATGGCAAAATGACCATCAGGGGGACCGTGTACCCTTACAGAACGAATCTGCCGCCTTTGTATGGAACAGGGTACACGAACTGCTACCCCGACGATTCCGTCATCGCGAATCAGCCCGATGTCGACTACAGCATCATTGACGGTATCATCATTTTTCCCCATGATACGGTTTCCGATAAATCATGCTCGGCCGGACTCAGCTCCTCGCAAAAACTGCCATTCACTACGCCGGATGGAAATCTTGCGTTTCGCAGAAGCGGATTTCGCACACAATTCTATTGGCCGAATGATTTTTCACAAACGACGAGCAGCACCATAGCGCATGAATTGATGCATAGTTTCGGAAACGACTTTCACTCCAATTCATACATCAAAGACGACGGGAAGTGGGTGCTGCAGGGATACGGTAATCTGTTCGATATCCTGGGCCTTCGTTCCCAGGCAAGTCATCCTTGCAGCATGATCAAGCACAAGCTCGGCTGGCTCACGGAAAATGAAATCGAGACCGTCCAGCAGACAGATACTTTCAGAGTATATGCGCTGGAGAAAACGTTGCCCGGGAAAACACAGGCCCTGATCGTTGAACTGCCCAACGCCGTGGACCTGCAGCCGGACGATGCGTTCACGTTCGACCGTCTGTACCTGGAGTACCGGGGATTGACGGGTTTTGATTACCGGTCGGCTTCCCTCAGGAGAGTGCGACTGACAGACAACAGTTACTTTGCGAACGACAATATACACGGGCTCCTGGTCATCGGCGTGGACTGCACCTCCGGCGACGATTGTCTCCCGATGCTCATCGATATGCATCCTGAGCCTATCGGCGGACTGGGAGCCGGCTATCTGCCTCATGAGGCTTCGGACGCGCCGTTGCTGCGCGGTGAAAAGTACAGCGTGCCTAATAATCAAATAGACATCGAAGTCATCGATGTGAGCGAGGGAAACTACATCGATGTCGTCGTCACCATGCCTGCTGTCGCCAGTGTGACGGAGCATTACCAGCTGGACGGCATCGAGATTTACCCGTCCCCCGCGAACGATTTCATCCACATTGCGAATCCGAATGCAAGAAGCCTCGATGCCGCGCTCTATGACCTGTATGGAAACCTTGTGCTGAGCGGTACAAGCAATTCCACGCTGGATATATCCGGCCTGAGCAATGGAATCTACTTCCTCATCGTCAGAGACATCCATTCGAACAGATTCATGACGCAGCACGTTGTGAAACTACAGTAACCTGAACTCCGACGCGATATTACCCGGTTTTTCTGTCGTCGTTGCTTCTCAGCGGTAATCTTCATAAGCTTTGTGCGTATCAACACAATGAGGGAACAAGATATGCGCTTCCTGGTGATTGGATTTCTTCTGCTGACCGCGGGTGCGGCCGCACAGCCCGATTCGCTGCCGCCGTGGGGGATGCGCGACATCGCCGTGAACAACATACGCATGTATGTGAACAGCGATGGAAGTCTTGCATACCATCGTCAGGCGACCATGACGGGATTCGAATGGCCGGTGAACAGCGGAAAGCACTTGATCTTTGATAAGGGGATTCTTGTAAGTGCGCGTGATGTGTCGACGGGAAAAGAGCATCTCTTCGGTGTGGCCTCGACGACGACGAGCCTGCAGCCGGGACCCATCCTGCAGGACGGCTCGCCGGGAGATCCGCAGAGTTTTGCATATCGCATTTACCGTGCGCGCAGGACGACACGTGCGGAATTCAAGGCGCTCCCCGCCGCGGAACAACAGCAGCTGCGGGAGGACTTTCTCGCATGGCCCGTACAGCTCGGCGCGCCGTGGCACGACGGTGACGGCAACGGACGCTATGCACCGGATTTCGACGCTTTTCTCGATGGGGCCAGCGGCATCGATACACCCCTCTTTCCTGGCAAAGAAGTGCTCTGGTTTGTATCCAACAGCATGGATTCCTCCCGCTGTGCGGATTTCTACTCCCAGCAGCCGTTGCCCATCGAAGTGCACACGCTGGTGTGGGCCTCACCGGGGGACACGGTACTGAACAATACCGTGTTCACGCGGCAGACAGTGATCAACCGGTCGACGGTGACGTTTGACAGCGTGTACATCGGCCACTGGTGCGACCCGGATATCGGCTGGTCCCTCTCGGACCGGGTGGGGATCGATACCGCCCTCGCCATGCCATATGCCTATAACGGCGTGCCATGGGATGACGTGTACAGTCTCCCGCCAGCCGTCGGTGAGGTATGGCTGCAGACACCGGTGGTCCCCTCCGCCGGAGCGCGCGCGATGCGCGGATTCCGCAGCGTCGAAGGGTATCGCAATCTGCCGCTGCGCAGCTTCGTGTTCTTTACGAAAGACAGGCCGAATCCCTATTACGGACCCTGGGGCGATGACGGACACATGCTGCACAACGCACTGCGCGGATTGTACTACGACGGGGAGAGCTTCGTCGATCCGCTGACCGGCGATACGTCGACGATCGTCTTCCCCGGAGATCCGGTTACCGGCAGCGGCTGGCACGATGCGGTGACGCTCAGCACGCCATACGAGCGGTATATGCTGTCCGCCGTCGGTCCGATGACGCTCGCGCCCGGGGACACGCAGGAAGTAGTGATCGCCACGACCGTGGGCAGCGGCATCTCGCATCTGAACAGCGTTGCCGTGCTGCGACGCAATGCGCATGTCCTGCACGCGCTGTATCCCGGCACGCTCGGCGCCGCGCGCATCACGAATGGTGATTATGCATTCGCCTTCCCCGACACCGCGCATTTCGATCTGCACGCCTGGGCCGATGTCGACGGGGCCACAGCGGTGCACGCGGTCCTGCGCTACCCGGATGGAAGTATTCCTGTCCGCTTTCCGCTCTTCGACGACGGACAGCATGAGGACGGCGGAGCGGGGGACGGACGCTACGGGGGCAGACTGCTGCATGAGACGCTGCCCTCGGGCGCGGACCTCTGCATCGAAGCCACCGGGCAGGACGGATCACCGGCGATCCATGTGGCGGCCTACGCCCTGCCGCTTCCGGGACCGCTGGCCATCAGGCAATCCGGCATTCTCTCGGATCACCTGAACTTCGACGGACATGCGAATCCGGGCGAACACTGCCGGCTGGACATAGAAATCCGCAACCGCAGCCGTTTTGCTCTCGGCGGATTCCTGGTCGAACAGGTGGACCAGCGCGATCTCCTGGAGCATGCGCGGCTGGATACGATGCTCACAGGGGGAGAAGGGCTTTCGCTCGTCAGCCGCGATGCGTACTTCACCACCGCGATCCCAAAAACGGCGGTACCGGGGAGCCGTCAGAAGATTTCGCTGGTCGTTCTGGGCGACCAGTACTGCCGGTGGACCGATACCGTGGAGGTGGACATCGAGGCCTTCTCCCCGGCTCCGAAGACCGGGCTCCTGGCGCATACCGCGGGACTGGCCAGCGGGACACTGGGCTGGCAGCATGTGGCGGACACGGATCTGAAGCTGCATCGCTACGAGATCACCGTGCAGGGGGAGGACTGGGAGAAGCCGACATTGACGGTCACCGATCAGACGGCGTCCCGCGTGCTCGCATCGGCCGTACCGCTGCCGGACCGCCACGGGCACGACAGTCCCGAATTCGACGGATGGAAACTCTCCCTCGGCACGGCCCTGTATGAGCGGATTTACGATCAGCAGGGGTATCCGCAGTTCCTCGAAAGGGATGCAGACTATGCATGGTCGGCAGAAGATCGTGCCTGGTTCACGCTTTACGAGGACGAAGTGCAGTACATGCAGACGACATTCTGGAGCGCGCATGATGCGGTATCTGTGTTCGAAACCTATCCCGTCGCCATCGTCTTCGACAGGCACGGTGCGCCGATGGCGAATGCCTATCTGCGCGGCGCGAGTCCTGTGAACTACGCATACTTTGGCCAGTATCCATGCATCGCGCGGGCGTACGACATGCGCGACTCATCGGCGCCGCGACAGCTCTGCGTCAGCTTCGTCGAGCAGAACGGCAGCGCGTTCGCCGACAGCAGCTGGACACCGGGCGCCGCGTTCGCGGATCGCGAAATCCTCCTGATCTCCGATCTCGGCTACGAGCAGATCGATCACACGCGCTGGCAGCTTCCGCTGCATGAGGAGAGCGCGGACAAGAGGAATATGTTCGTGGTGTTCGGCATGCGTTCCGGTGAAGAGCCCGATTTCCGCGACGGCGACACCCTGTGGGTACTGCCGCGTGTGCCCGTGAGCAGGCGCGACACCTACGTGCTCGATCTCACCGCGTTGGACATCCGGCCGACAGGCACGCAGCCGGGGGATTTCACACTGGAACAGAATTATCCGAATCCTGTGCGCGACGTCACCGAAATCCGCTTCACATTGCCGCGAGCCACCTCCGTGACACTCACGGTCAGCGATGCGCTCGGACGGGAAGTCCGCCGCCTGCGCGACGGCATCTTCACCGCGGCCGGTGCACACCGCGCACGCTTCAACGCCGCGGGACTGCCACCCGGACTGTATTTCTACCGCCTGCAGGCGGGCGGGGAAGTGCGGACGAGGAAGATGGTGCTCGCACACTGAAACGGCTGGAAGTGGAAACCGCTCGCCATCAAATGTGCAGTGGAATGCACTTGAGGACATGGTAACATTGTATTGGTTGTGTATCGGAGGATTCGAGATGCCATGTTCGTATCGATCGCGCTCAGTCGCGGACAACATTCCTGCCGACACCTGTGGCCGCTTCAGGAAGCTGCGTAGTGCCTGCTCTGCCGGCGTATTCCTGATTGTACTCCTAGCTTTCACCGCCAGATACGTCTGCGCACAGTCGACCGATGAGCGTTTCAACAGTATCCTCACTGCTGCTGCGGGAAAACTCGAATCCATCTCTGCAGTACGATTGACTGTCGAGAGTTGCTATGTCACGGAGGGGAATGCGGGACCCGTTGAAACGAGATACACGATCGTTGCGCAGCGTGCCGATTCACTGTGGACCGGATGCAACATCTTTGGCAGGACATCCGAAGGTGCATTTATGCTGTTCGATGGCGCACGGCTGCTCGAAGGACGGCCCGCCAGCGGACGGATGACGTCCTACGCTGCGGTCCGTCAGCCACAGCATCGTATCGCCAATGTGCTCAGCGGATGGGAACTCGCTCCCATTCCCAGAAAAGACAATGTGATGCGTGAGATTCTCAATGACGAACACATTACGCAGAGGCTGGTCTCCCGCGGAACGCTGGGAACCGATAGCGTTCTGGTGCTCGCATCTCTACGCTCGATTGGCGGCGGCATCACCGAGACACTTACAGAATGGCATCTGCGCACATCCGATCTTTTTCCATTGAAAGTCGCGCAACATCGCAAGATGGTGGGAGTGCCGCAAACGTCCGATGAAATATGGATTACATCAGTCCAGGCAGACCCGTATATACAACCCGGGTTGTTTTCCGGTGCCTCTTTGCCTGATGACCTTCAGATCAGCGAAGCGTCTAGACCCGTTTACCCCGGTTCGCAGCTGTTGAACAAAGGAGACGTCGCACCGGATTTCGAGGCATCGGCGCTTCAGGGCGGGACGTATGCACTGTCAGATCTCAAGGGGCGGGTCGTATTCCTGGACTTCTTCTACGCAGACTGTCTCCCATGTCATCGCGCGATACCAACGATCGTGAAGATGTACGAGGAGTTTGCTGATCGAGGAG
>JAVVFP010000054.1:0-11248 GCA_032250495.1 Bacteroidota bacterium
TGTAGGGGCCCGGCACCAGCTGGCGAATCACCTGATAGGCGCTGTCGGAAATCTTCGCGTAGTCCGAAATCTGGGAAATGTCCGCCGCGACGAAAGTCAGCGGTTTGGCATCGGGCAGGCTGCGCATGCGGCGGATGCGTTCCTGTCCCGCCTTGTTGCGGATATCGCATCCGATGGCGAAGACGGTATCGGTGGGATACAGCATCACTGCGCCGCGATGCAGCTGTTCGACCACGGTATCGACCAGGCGCAACTGGGGGTTATCGGGATGGATTTTGTAGCGGGTAGCCATCGTGCGCGTCCGTTTGTTCGTTCAATGATTACGTGCTGTTGCTTCGTACGAAAATTGCTGCAACGGGTTACAACTGTGCGGATTCATATATCCGTTCCAGTTCCGCGAGCTGCGCGACGGTATTGACGCCCCGGATCTCGTCGAAGGCGTCGACGACGTGCGGGAGCATGACGCGTCCCTCTCGCTGGAAAATCGAGAGGACGTCGGGGAGATAGTACTCGCCCTGCGCGTTGTCATTGGTCACGCGAGCCAGTGCGTCGAAGAGCTGCTTTTTCCTGAACACATAAATGCCGCTGTTGATTTCACGGACGGCCTTCTCCTCATCGCTCGCATCCTTGTGTTCGACGATGCGGAGAATGTTCCCATCCCCGTCGCGAAGCACGCGTCCGTAGCCCGCCGGGTCCGGCAGTACGGCGGTAAGCACCGTGACAGTGGCGGAGGCGCCGCGGTGCGCATCGAGGGCGGCACGCATGGTCTCGCGCCGCGTCATCGGGGCATCGCCGGAGAGGATGACCACGTCGCCGTCGAAATCCTCGAGCTGAGGTTCCGCCATGCGCACGGCATGTCCGGTACCCAGCTGTTCGGCCTGCACGGCGAATTCGATCGTGGGATCGAGGGTGGAAAGGTGTTCGATGACCTGGGTGCGCTGGTGGCCGACGATGACGATGATACGTTCAGCGCCGATGCTGCGTGCGAGGCGCACGACATGCTCGATGAGCGGTATGCCGGCGAGCGTGTGCATGACCTTGGCCCTGTCAGGGTTTTTCATGCGTTTGCCCTGGCCGGCGGCCATGATTACTGCTGCGAGGGGAGGGGTGTTCATGATGCTGTGTGGAATTCGATCTTCGCGGGAGTTTGCACGCAGGGCTGTCCCTGGTGGGGAGAGCAGGGCGCTCGCCGCTGCGCGTTGTTCACAGGATTTGCTTCACGTTATTGTGCTCGTCGACGAGGATGATGGCGGGTTTGTGGCCGGCGAGTTCCGCGTCGTCGTACTCGCCGTAGGTGATGATGATTACCTCGTCACCCACGTGTCCGAGACGTGCGGCCGCACCGTTGAGGCAGACCGTACCGCTGCCCGCTTCGCCTTTGAGCGCGTATGTTTCGAAGCGCTGGCCGTTGTTCACGTTCACCACCTGCACTTTCTCGTACTCGAGAATGTCTGCCTGCGCCATCAGGTCACGGTCGATGGTGATGCTGCCCTCGTAGTACAGCTCCGCCTGCGTGACACGGGCACGGTGAATCTTGGATTTGAACATGATGCGCTTCATTACTGCGTCGCCTCGTTTCCGAGTATGATGTTATCGATCAAACGGGTCGATCCGACGCGTGCGGCCACCGCGATCAGTGCTTTTCGGCCGACTTCCCCCTCGATGGGGCGGAAGCTGTCGGGATCGACAATTCCAATATAATCAAGCTGCACGCCGCCGCTGCGGCAGATTTCCGCTTCCACCGCGCGGTACAGCGCGATGCTGCGCCGTTCGCCTTCTGCGAACAGGGATTCCGCAGCCAGGAGGGAGCGGGAGAGCGCCAGCGCCTCAACTCGTTCCTGCTTCGAAAGATACGTGTTTCTCGAACTCATTGCCAGTCCATCATTTTCCCTCCGTATCGGGGCGACGCGTATGTCGATGCCGAAATGAAGGTCCCGTGTCATCCGGCGGATGATGGCTGCCTGCTGAGCGTCTTTCTGTCCGAAAACGGCGCAGTGCGGGCGCACGATATGGAAGAGCTTGCCGACGACAGTCGTAACGCCCCGGAAGTGTGTCGGTCGGAACGCGCCCTCCAGGGTGGCGCCGATTTCGTCGACGAAAATCCAGCTGCTATCGCCATCGGGATACATTTCCTCCGCTGAAGGAGCGAAAATGATATCGCAGCCGGCCTGCGCGGCGAGTTCGCGATCACGGGCGAAATCCCGCGGATAGCGGTCGAGGTCCTCCCCGGCGGCGAACTGCGTGGGATTCACGAAAATGGACATGACGACGAGATCGGCGTGTCTGCCTGCCAGGCGGAGGAGGTCCAGGTGACCTTCATGCAGATAGCCCATGGTAGGGACGAAGCCGATGCGCTGTCCCGCTGCGCGGAGGCGTTCACTTTCCTCCTGCATGGTGCGGATGGTGTGGATGACGATCATGCTGTGCCGATCATGTGTTGTGCATGTGCCCGATCAGGGTCGCCAGCGTGTCGCGCATCTCCGCGCGCGGAACCACCTTGTCGAGAAATCCTTTTTCGAGGAGAAACTCCGCCCGCTGGAAGCCTTCCGGCAGGTCACGTCCGATGGTCTGCTTGATGACGCGCGGACCGGCGAAGCCGATCAGTGCCTTCGGTTCGGCGACGATCACATCGCCGAGCATGGCGAAACTTGCCGTGACACCGCCCGTGGTGGGATCGAGAAGGACGGAGATGTAGGGAAGTCCCGCATCATGCAGCAGTGTCAGGCGGCTGCTGGTTTTCGCCATCTGCATGAGGGAATAGGCACCTTCCATCATGCGTGCGCCGCCACTGGAGGAAACGATGATGAGGGGACATTTCTGCTTGATCGCGCGGTCGATTGCGCGTGCGATTTTTTCACCGACGACAGCGCCCATGCTCCCGCCAATAAAACCGAAATCCATCACCGCGATGGAGACGGTGACTCCGTGTATTTTTCCGAGGCCGCTGCGCATGGCGTCCGATATGCCGCTTTTCTTGATCGTCGCCTCGATGCGGTCCGCATACGCCTTGCTATCGGTGAATTCAAGAGGATCGGTGGCGCGCATTTTGCGGTCGTATTCCTTGAAACTGCCTTTATCGAGCAGAATATCGAGGTATTGGCCGCTGCCGACACGGAAGGAGGCGCCGCAGTGAATGCACGTGAACAGGGCCGCTTCGAGCTGCTTCTGATGCATCATCTCGCTGCAGTGCTCGCATTTTACCCAGGAGCCGTCGGGGACGTCACGCCTGTGTACGGTGGACTCAATATTCGATTTACTGCGTTTGAACCAGGCCATGATGGATACTCCATGCTAGTCTGCTGAGGGGAACAATGTATTCTTCGCCTGCTTTACGATGAATTCCTGCATGTACATCGGTTCGCAGGTCGCGGGGTCCGCCGTGTCCCCGGCGGCGATGCGGCGGCTGCCGAGCAGCGCGACATCGGTCGCATCTGCGGCGACTCCAGGGAGGAGACGCACGGGAAAAGGGCAGAGGCGCGCGAGCACAGGGGCACCGTCTCCGACGAGAAGGCTGTCGCCGGGAAGCGCGGCGGCCAGGTCCTCGGCCCGCGAAAGCGCCGCCTGACCACGCCAACGCTCTTCTCCGCCCGAGAGGGGGAAGGCAGCGTGATAAAGCTGCTCCCTGCGCGCGTCGAGCACGGCGACGAGCGTTCCGTCGTCCGGGAAGGGAGTGCCATCGTCGGCCGTGGGACGTGCGCGGTTGACCGCGAAGGCCAGCGCGTCCAGCGCGGACACGGTCGCGAGCGATATGCGCAGCGTCGCCGCCAATCCTTTCGCCATGGCCATGCCGATCCGCAGGCCGGTGAAGGAACCCGGTCCCGCGGAGACCGCGATTCCGGTCAGATCCGCGGGCGTGAGTCCGCAGCCGGTGAGCAGCTCCCGGATCAGGGGGGCGAGCATGGCGTCATGCGCGTTCGGCTGCGGCAGTGTCCGGCTGCCGTGCACACGGTCTTCGCTGATGACCGCGACACTGAGGATTTCGCCGGCCGTGTCGATGCCCAGCATCATGCTTTCCTCCGGAACAGTGCAGCCGGTGCGGCGAGGATGCTCACGGGGCGCGCCTCGCCCGCGTCCGCCTCGCCCGCGTCCGCCTCGCCCGCGTCCGCCTCGCCCGCGTCCGCCTCGAGCAGCTGCACGGTGAAGCGGCGGTGGGCTTCGCTGTCGCCGTGTGCGGCCGCGATCTCGTAGCGGGGAAGCGGGAGGAGGGGAAGCGCGCGTTCGGCCCATTCGACGAGCACGGTACCACCGTCGCGAAAGAGCGCGTCGAGACCGATTTCCAGCATCTCCGTCATGTTGTCGAGACGGTAGAGGTCGCAGTGCGTCACCCTGCGACTGCCGGCATATTCGTTCACGATGGTGAACGTTGGACTGCTCACCTGGCCCCCGCAGGAAAAGGTGTCACAGATACCGCGTATGAAGGCGGTCTTCCCGGATCCGAGGTCGCCGGAAAAAGCCACCACCGCGTCCGCCGGCAGTGTCTCGGCGAACGCGCGTCCCAGAGCCCGCGTTTCATCTTCGCCGTATGTGTCTCGCGTGTAGTGCATGCCCGGATCAGGCCTTCGACTTCATGGTGATGACCGGAAGAATGAGCTCTTCGAGAGACATGCCGCCGTGCTGGAAACTGTCCCGGTAATAGGAAAGGTACTTGTTGTACTCGGTCGGGTAGACGAAGTAGTAGTCCTCTTTCGCGATGACGTAGTTGACGGTGACGCCGCGACGAGGGAGCTTGAACTCCTCGGGATTCCGGATGTACATCGCGTGCTTGCTGTCGGCCTTGACGTTGCGGCCGTACTTGTAGCGCAGGTTGGTCGATGTCTCCCGGTCTCCGAGCACCTTGCTTCCGCGCATGCAGCGCACCGATCCGTGGTCGGTGGTAACCACCACGGTGGCGTTTGGTGTCCGTGCGATCCGCTGGAACATGCTGTAGAGCGAGGAGTGCGTGAACCAGGTGTTGGTCAGCGACCGGTAGGCCGATTCGTCGGGTGCGATTTCCTTCAATATGGGATAGTCGGAGCGGGAATGCGCGAGCATGTCCACGAAATTCACCACGATGGCGGTGAGGTGGTTCTTGACGAAGGAGGAGATGTTGCCGACCATCTGCTTTCCGAATTCGGGGTCGATTATCTTGATGTATTTGAGATCGTTGCGCAGTTTGATGTGTCGGCGCTCGAGCAGTTTCTCGAGGAATTCCTTCTCGTACTTGTTCATCGAATAGTCGTCGTCGTCCTTGCTCGCCCAGAGATCGGGGAATACGCGCTCGATTTCGCTCGGATAGTAGCCGCTGAAAATCGCGTTTCGCGCGTAGGGCGTGGCCGTGGGCAGTATGCCCATGTAAAACTCTTTCTCTATCGTGTACAGGTTGCACAGGTGCTGCTCCATGATCAGCCACTGATCGTAGCGCATGCAGTCGATGACAAAGAAGAAAACGGGTCCCTTCGAATCGAGGTGAGGGAGCAGGAAGCGGTCGACCACCTGCGGGGAGAGCGTCACGTCATCATCTTCGAGCCAGTCGCGGTAATTACGTTCGACGAATTTGCAGAACTCCTGGTTGCACTCCTTCCGCTGGTCCGCCATGGTCTGCTGCAGTCCCAGGCGCGGATGCTGGTCGAGCTCGATTTCCCATTCCACCAGTTTCCTGTAAATCTCCATCCACTCCTCGAGATCCAGGGGACCCTGCAGCTTCATGGTAACATCGTTGAACTCGCGGATGTAGTATTGCGCGGTGCGGTCGCCCACGATGCGCTTGCCCTGCAGCACCTTTTTGGCGACGAGGAGGATCTGGCTGGGATTGACGGGTTTGGTCAGGTAATCACTGATTTTTTCCCCGATGGCCTCTTCCATGAGGGACTCTTCCTCGTTCTTCGTGACCATGACCACGGGGACATCCGGCTGCAGATCCTTGAGTGCCGAAAGCGTTTCGAGTCCGCCCATCCCCGGCATGGATTCATCGAGAAGAATCAGGTCGACGGCCTCGCTGCGCACGAAGTCCAGGGCGTCCTCCCCGTTCGTGACCGTGGAGAGGCGGTAGCCGCGCTGTTCGAGATGGAGGATATGGGGACGGAGCAGTTCGACTTCGTCATCGACCCAGAGAATATGGCCCTTGTCTTCCGACATCATGGGAATCCTTGCCTTGGCGTGTATGGAATCAGTTCAAACAAGAAAACTACGAAACAACGGCAGTGTATACAAGGTACGGCACATCTCCACAGCTTTCCCCGGTTGCCTTTCATCCGGTATTGCGATAGATTTCGCGATGCTCCTGCTCATTCTGATCTGCGTATTAATCCTCCTCCTTTCCTTCCTTGCCTCGAGCATGGAGGCGGCGCTGTTTTCCGTCACGTCCATTCAGATCGAGCAGATGGTGGAGCGGCGGCTGCGCGGGGCTCTCCGGTTGCGCATGAACAAGCTGAGCATCCGGGATTCCATTGTCGCCATCGTCATCCTCAACAACCTTTCGAACATCGCGGGTTCGATGATCGTCGGTGCGATGGCGGTGGAAGTCTTCGGGGACCTCTGGGTCGGCGTGTTCTCCGCCGTACTCACGTTCGTGATCATCCTGCTCGGCGAGGTGGTTCCGAAGACGATCGGGGAGCGCAACGCCGCGGATTATGCGCGTCTGACGGCCCCAATGGTATTTTTTCTGCGCGTACTGTTTCATCCCCTCGTCCTGGTCATCAACCTGTTGACGCGTCCTATGGGACGCGACGAGGGGCAGCAGCAGCTTTCCGAGGACGAGATCACCGTCCTTGCGCGCCTGAGTCACCGCGACGGCAACATTCTCGAGATGGAAAACAGGCTGATTCGGCATGTCTTCCAGCTCGACGACATCATGGCGCGTGAGATCATGACGCCGCGCACCGTCGTTTTCGGTCTGCGGGCGAGCGACACACTCGAAAGCGTGCGGAAAGAGTTGTTTGCCGCTTCCGTGAGCCGTATCCCCATCTTCGGGGAGGATATGGACGATATCGTGGGTCTGGCCCATATCCGTGATCTCCTGGCCGCGCTGGCAAAGGGGAAGGGAGACAGGGAGCTGCGGGAATTCGCGGGGGAAGTATCCTATGTCCCCGACACCGCGAAGCTCAACGTGCTGCTGAGCGATTTCCTGAAAAACCGCGAGCATCTCTCCATTGTCGTCGACGAACACGGCGGCATGGCGGGCGTGATCACGCTTGAGGACATTCTCGAGCAGCTCGTCGGCGAAATCGTCGACGAGCATGACAGGGACGTGGACCTGCGGGTCCGTGCCCGCATGCTGCAGGAGCGGCGCGGCACCCGCAAGGACTACGGCGCGAAGCGGTAGGCGATACCACCACTGAAAATCATGTGCTTGGCGATGCCCGTGCTGGCAAAAACCTGCAACGGTCCGAGATGCGCGGTCAGTCCGATCGTGGCCTTCAGCGCGTTGTCGCTCAGTGAGACCGGCACGGTTTGTGGATCGATGTCGTACCCGATCTCGTCCTTGATGTTCTGCGGGAGGGTGAACGTATAGCTGCCCTCGGAACTCAGGGACTCGAACGAGACCCCGACGTAGGGTTCGATCCAGCGCCAGCGCCGGCTCGCATGGAGGTTGACGGCGATCAGGTCGGTCTCCGCTTCCAGTTTCGCGCGCGTGACGCCCACTTCGTTGGTGATCGAACTGGTCTGGAAACCGATCTGCAGGGCCGCGTTGAAGGGCGGGTCGTCCAACCAGTTCGTAAATGCATGTTTTATCGCCACGCCGAAGAAACTGAATTTCCCGATGTTCTCGTCGAATACCACCGGTGGAATGTAGCGGATGAGCATTTCGGTGCTGTACCAGGCGCCGATGGTCAGCTGCGGCACCGCGGCCACGACGTAATCCTGGTTCGTCCCGTCGGTGAGCGCGAGCTGGCTCGGTAGACGCGCCAGTGTCGCGCTGTCGATGCCCGCGACGTTCTGGCGGATGTATTCCTTCGGTATGGTGAAACCGTTTCCGTCTCCCCCGAACACCGTGGCGGTGCGCACTTCGGTTTCGAGTTCCCCGGCCGCGACGGCGCCGCGCAGCTGGGCTTTGAAATAGTTCAACTGGACGACACGCAGCCAGGCTTCGGACAGCGGGGGATGCGGATTGGGTTGGTCGTCGAGCGGCAGTCTCCCGGTGAAGCTGCGTTCATCGTCGAGCACGAAGGCGAGCATGCTGCGCACGGAGATGTCGAAATACAGCTCGTTCTCAGAGGGCACATAGGCGCTGTTGTAGAACGCGTCATTGGCGCCCACGTTGGATACGATGACCAGGGGACTCATGAAGCCCGTGGCGTTCGCTTCGAAAAGTTCACGGGAATAGTCTTCGAGCAGCGCCTTGGTGTCGAATTCCACCTGCGCGTAGGCGGGGAGCGCGGCGAACAGCAGGAGGGTGAACAGAACCCGTTTCATGAAAACTCCTTTCAAAACGATAATCCGATGCCGAGTACGAGGTTGTCCATTTCACCGAAGCTGTATTCAGCCGTGATGTCCAGAAGGGGAAGCAGCGTGATGGCGCCGCCGACGGAGAGACGCAGGTTGCGCCGGCGGAATTCGAGCGTGATGTCCTCGGGATCCCGTCCGGCCTCCGCAGGGTCGTAGGTATAGGAGATGTCGATGGCATAGGCCTCGTATCCGACGCCCGCGAACAGGGAAACAAAACCGACGTCGCGACTCGCGAGCAGCATCCCGCTCATGCTGCTGCCGCTGACGGCATCGGTGATTTCAAACTGCTGATAGCCCGCGAGCACCGCGATCTGCAGCGGGGATGTAAAGAAGTGCGTCAATTCATGCTTGATCGCGGCGCCGTAAAAACTGACCTTCCCGATTTCCGTGTCGTAGGTGACGGGCGGGAGTCCGCGAAGGATCACATCGGTCCCGAGTACCGGACCGAAGCTGACCTGCGGGAGAAGGAGAAAGGTCTCGCGCAGTCCCGTACCGTCCGGCAGCGCTATTTCCGGCTTGGATGGATCGGCGGGTGCGCGGATCACGCTTCCCTCTCCGCCCACGACCGTGGCCGTGGTGACCTCTGCGGGATAGCCTGCCTCGACCATGGCCGCCGGGAGCTTCCCGATGAAGCTGCGCTGGTCGTCAGGGATGAAGGTCACGATACCCTTGGCGCCGGCCCAGATGTGGAACGCGGTGTCGACCCGCGCCGTATGCGCGTATCCGCTGTTGATGGTATAGCCGATGGCGTCCACGCCGGGACGCAGGTAGTCCCGCGCGAGTTCCTCGATGCCGAGTTGTTCGACGAGGTCGCTGAGCGATTGCGCGCGGAGCGCGTGCGCGGGCAGGAAAGAAAATGCGGCGGTGAGGAATATCGCCGCCGCAAGCTGCGGTCTTCGAGAAGGTCGCATTGGATTATTACACGCGATGTTCGACAGCCATGATGATCTGCTTGGTGATTTCGTCGATATCGCCGACTCCCTGGATGTCCAGCAGCAGCCCCCGGTCGCGGTAGTACTCTGCCAGCGGCTCGGTGGTTTCATGATAGATTACCAGGCGGCGACGTATCGTCTCGGAGGAATCGTCGATGCGGCCCCGTTTCCCGAGGCGTTCGATGAGTTCTTCCATCGGGACGATCATGTTGATTACTGCGTCCAGGGAGGTCCCGTTCGGCAGAAAGGTCTCGAGCGCCTCGGCCTGGTCCGGCGTCCGCGGGTAGCCATCGAGCAGGAAGCCGTCCGCGGTGTCCTCCTTCGCGAGCCGTTCCTTGACCATGGCGTTCGTGACGGTATCGGGCACCAGTTCTCCCGCATCCGAGTAACGTTTCGCCGCGATGCCGAGCGGCGTATCGTTCCGTATGTTCTCCCGGAAGAGATCACCCGTGGATATATGCGGGATATTGTAATGGTTGGAAATGAACTGCGCCTGTGTCCCTTTGCCGGCTCCGGGAGGGCCGAAAATAAGAAGCCGCATGTCGTCCTCGAGTGTGAGAAGAGTAGATGTTGATGCTTTCTTGCGCGAGCGGACGGAGTAAAAGTAAAGAAATTCCGTTCGCGAACAAATCAGACGTTATCCGTCTGCTTTATCCCGTGATGCACCGCGAGCTGTCCGCAGGCGGCATCGATGTCGTGGCCGGAACTGGAGCGGAGCATGACGGTGACGTGTTGCGCGCGCAGCGCGGCGGCGAAGGCCTCGATGCGCGGACGCGGCGTCGGCGCGAGCTGCAGCGGCAGTCCCTCGGGATACGCGCTGTCTATCGGGTGAAAGGGAATGATGTTCACCTTGCTCGGCACGCGTCGCGTGAGCCTGACCAGCCGTCGCACGTCCTCTTCGCCGTCATTGACTCCATCGAAAAGTATGTACTCGTACGTGATGCGCCGCCGTGTCCTCCGGTAGTAATGCTCCGCCGCGTTCAGCAACGCTTCGAGAGGAAACTTCCTGTTGATGGGCATGAGGCGTTGCCGCAGTTCGTCCGTCGTCGCGTGCAGGGAGATGGCGAGCTTGATCTTGCGCTGCTCGTCCGCCATACGGAGAATCCTGTCCGCCAGTCCCGCCGTCGAGAGCGTGATATGGCTCGCAGCGATGCCGCCGGATTTTTCATGCGTGAGTATTTCGACCGACCGCATCACGTTTTCGTAATTGAGCATCGGTTCTCCCATTCCCATGTACACCAGGTTGGTGATGCGTTGCGGGGTCAGACGCTGCACGGCGTGGTATTGCCCGAATATTTCCCCGGCGGTCAGATTTCGTTTGAGTTTCATCGACGCCGTGGCGCAGAACTTGCAGTCCAGCGGACAGCCGACCTGGGTGGAGACACAGATGGTCAGACGCTTCGTCGCCCCCTCCTCGTCTGATTCCGAGGGAATGAGTACTGTTTCGACGCTGCGACCATCGGCGAGCGTGAACAGGAATTTGCGCGTGCCGTCCGCGCTCGCCTGCTCGCGCGCCCGCGTCGGATGCGTGATCCGGTACTGCGCCTGCAGCTGGGCACGCAGGGTCTTCGGGAGATTGCCGCAGTCTTCGAACTGCGTGACGCCGCGGTTGTGCAGCCAGTAAAAGAGCTGTTCCGCGCGGAAACGGGGAAGGTCCGCGCGCAGCATTTCCTCTTCCAGCTCCGCGTGCGTCAGTCCGAAGATATTTTTCCGTTCATCGAGTGTCATTGCTTCCAGCGATCGTTCCCGGGAGAGACAGTATAGGGATTTTCCGTCAAAACCGGAACGTGCGCAGGGTCACCGGCTTCGACTTGTTCAGGGGAGCGTCCGGTGCTATTTTAATGGTTTCGCGGTTTTCCCATTCGCAAAGGAAATGCGTATCGTGACGTTCC
>JAVVFP010000055.1:0-11246 GCA_032250495.1 Bacteroidota bacterium
GGGAGGGACGGATTTTTCCCATCTGCGCGTTGGCGACGCTGTCCTGTTCGAGCAGCCGCGAGCCGTCGGCGAAACAGTAGTCGGTGAGCGTGAAACGGCCGTCCCCGTAAGACCCCACCGTGATCGCGGGGTGAGAAAACGCGGCGGCGGCGGGACGCAGCACGCTGACCGAGTCCATCCCGATCAGGACGAGGAAACGGAGTTTCAGCAGCAGGTCGGTGTCGCCGGCGAGGCGGCCGCTGTCGGCGGCAAAGGTCAGCACGCCGGCGGTATCAGACTGCCAGCGGGTGTGCATGGCGGCAGCGAGACTGCCGTCTGTGTCGACGCCCACGGGATAGAGCATGCTCGCGTCGTAGCGCAGTATGCCTGAGAACGCGATGACGCCCAGTCCGGTAATGTCCCGCGACAGGAAAAGCGGAACCGCGATCGTGTCATCAATCGCGCCGCGCGTGTCGCCGGCCCGCAGCTCCACGGACAGCAGGTCGCCGCGGCCTTCGAACTGCAGCGGTACGGGGAGACGCACGGGACAGGGCGAAGTCACCACGGTGAAAAGGCTGTCCGCGATCAGACCCTGCCTGTCCGGCGTGAAGGTCAGCTGCACGCGGAGACTGTCCCCGGGCAGAAGCGTCGCGGGCAGGGCCGGCTCCGTCGCGACGATGCGCAACCGCGGACTTCCGGGCTGCACTTCCCCGATGGAGACAAAGTAGCCGGAACGGTTGTAGCCGGTGACCGTCACGACCGGGCTTTCCTCCCCGATAGGCGATGCCCCGAGATCCGTCACGCCGTCGAAATCGAGTCCCCCGTCGAACACCGATGCATGCAGCGCCGAGCGGAACGTATAGAGCTGTCCCTCGATGCGCACGTCGCTGCGCAGCACGGCGCTCACATCTCCGCGATCACCCGGCTGCGGCGTGAGCGTGAGCCACACGCTGTCCGCTCCGTGCGCGGGCAGCGTCAGCGGCAGCACCGGCGGCGAATCGAAGGAGTAGCGGGAAGCGAAAGCGCCTTCCACTGCAAGGGCGAGAATTTCCATCTCCTCCCCGCTGTTGTTGCGCAGTTCCACGCGTGCTCCTGTCATGCGGCAGACAGCGGTCTCGCCGAAATCGGCGTCGGACTGCGTGTAGGGACGGGACACTTCGCCGCTGACGATCACACGCAGCGTATCGTCGCAGGGCTGCAGTACGAGACGCAGCGTGTCGACGAAACCGCCCTCGGCAGCTGGTGTGTAGACAAACGGAAGCGACTGCATCCGGCGCGGGATGAGCTGTGCCGGCATGCCGGCGTCCGCGGCATAGCCGGCGGGCAGCAGCATGCCGGTGATGCGCAGCACGGCGGTACCGGTGTTCACGCATTCGGCGTCGAAGGACACGGCGCTGCCGAGCAGCACGCCACCGAGCGCGACGCGTACCGGCTCCGGTGTCGGCGTCTGCTGCGTCACGCGCGTGCCCTCGAGCGGCAGTTCCACCACGGACTGTTTCGGCGCATCGGTGCTGACGAAGAGTATGGCGGTGACGAGTCCGTCTGACGCCGTCGCGGGCTGGAAACGCAGGCGGAACTCCCGGCTGCTTCCGGGCGGGACAGCTTCGTCTGCGGTCACGGGATTGACGATGGTAAACGCGCCTGCGCCCGCACCGCCGAGGGTGCTGCCCTGCAGTGTGACCGGGGTGCTGCCCGTATTGCGCAGGTTCACGCTCCGCAGCTGCGTCTCGCACTGCGCCAGCGTATCGAAGCGCAGTTCGGGGACTGCGAAGACGATGTCTCCGTCAATGGCCTCGCCTTCGAGGGAGACACAGACGGTGTCGGGACAGGGCCGGTCGAAGACGAGGCAAATCGTGCCGAAATAGCTGTCGACGGAATCGGGCAGGAAGGTCACCGGGATATCGAGCGTCGCCCCGGTGTCAAGGTCCATCGGTGTCGTGACCGCGGCGGAAAACGGCGGATCCGGGGAGATGATGACATCCGCAAGGCGGAGGTCGCGCATGTCCCTGTTGCGCAGCTGCAAGGTGCGCGTCTGACTGCTCCCGGCCACCACGTTGGCGAACAGCAGCGGCAAGGGAACGGCTTCGATGAAGGACGCGCCGCGGCGGCCGGTGAGTACGACGGTCGACGTCCGTGTGCACCCGCCCGAACGGCTCACGAGGGTAAGGACGTAGGTACTGCCGCCCACGGAACCCTGGGGTGTAAAGCGCAGACGCACATCTACACCCTCACCCGTGCGCACGAAGTACGGCGGCTGCGTGAGGATGGTGAAGGGACCGGGATCGAGCTGCATGGCGAACACTTCCTCGTCCAGCATCGCGGTGTTTTCGATACGGAGCACGAATTCCCGCGAATCTTCGCAGTACGCGAGATTTCCCGCGTCGAGCGTATCGGGAAGCAGCAGTCCGCCCGAGGAGCGGCGTGCGAGAAGTTCCACGGCCGCCAGCGTAGCACCCTCACCCTGCAGCAGCAGCCGTCCGCGTGCCTCCTGCGTGGCGGGCGGCCGGGCGCAGACGACAAACGTGGTGTGCTCCCCTGCCTCGAGCAGCACGGCGGTATCCGGCGACACGGAGAACACGGTGGGATTGAGGACGGCGGCGGTCACGTACTGCGGATTGCTGAGCGGATTGCTGACGCGCACGGTATCGCAGAGCAGCGAATCGCAGAACGCGAACGCGTAGACGGACGTATCACGGTTCGCGAGCAGCGCCGCCCCGGAAATGATCGTCGACAGCGGGAAGCACAGCGTGTCGGGACAGGGATCGGACAGCCGCACGCAGAGGCTGCCCGCGTAGTCGCCGGTATCCTTGACCATGCGCAGCCGGAGTCCGACGCGCAGCAGGGAATCCGGCGCGAGGGCGGACGGCCACGCCGGCGTATCCGCGACGAACAGGGCCCCGCTGACCCCGCGGAGAAACACAGAGTCGATGGCGACGTCGATGCTGTCGGAGTTCTGCAGCAGCACCGAGAGCGTGCTGGTGTCCGCCAGGGCGCGCACACCGAAATCGAGGGGATCAGGCAGGACGGTGAGACGGGGATGAAAGACGCCGGCGTCAAAACGCAGCAGGTATTCCACCCCGCAGGGCTCCATCGTCGCACGAATGACGACGGCGACGACCGTATCGAGCGGCACCATGGCGGTCACATGCAGCGTGATATCGCCCCGCGGCGCCACGGTCGCGGGAAGAGCGTCATGCCGCAGCGTCACGAAGGGCGCGCCGTTCTCCAGCGTGATTCCGGTCAGCTGCAGGGCCGCGTCATGTGGATTCCGGAAGGTGAAGCGCCGGGTGTCGGGCGTGCCGACGCAGAGGGCGAGCGGACGAACGGTGTCGCCTTCAACGGCGAGCGTGCGGACGCTGCGGCTCCCGATCAGACGCACCGAGCTCTCTCCGCGCGCGGTGGAGTCGTTGTGACCGAGGCGCAGTTCAGCGCGGCTTTCCCCGTTCGCGGGCGCGTCATAGGAGAGAACGAAATACACGGCGGAATCGGGTGCGAGCTGCATGGGCAGACGCGGTGCGAGCAGGCGGAAATGGCCCGGATCGCGTCCGGTGATATCGGTGCGATTGAGCAGCAGCGGCTCCTGGCCCTCGTTGCGGAGCACGAAGCTGTCGATCACGGGATCCTCGCAGACCTGTTCGGCGAAGAGCAGGGAGTCGGCATGCGCCGCGAAAGGAAGCTGATCGCTGATGAGCAGCACGGGCATGACGAGCGTATCGGGACAGGGGTCGGACCAGGTCAGCCGCAGCTGTGTCCGGATACTGTCCCGTGCGGGAGCCCGGTAGCGCAGCAGTACGGCGAGGGAATCCCCGGTATCGAAGCGCAGCGGGAAATCCAGTGGCGCGAGCAGCTGCAGTCCGGGGACCGGCGGCCGGATTTCCACCCCGCTCACCGTAACATGCTCATACCCGGTATTGGTCACACCCACGCTGCGATCCACGTCAATGTTGAGCGGTACGGGACCGATCACCAGGAGCGAATCGGGGTTCGTCCGGAAGTGCGGCTGCACGGCCCTGCCTTCGAGGATCACCTGCACGGTATCGGGGCAGGGACCGACAACCACGCGGAACGCCGCCGCATGTGGAATGGAATCCGGGCGCAGCGGATCGTAGCGCACGGGCAGCCGGATACTCGTGCCCGGGGCGATGAAAGCGGATGTATCCGCATCGATGCTGAAATACGGATCCCCGTCCTGAAAGAGCACCGCGCGTATCCTTCCGTCCTGCGTACCGAGGTTTTTCACTTCGAGAAAATCCACGGCTCCTTCACCGACGCAGACGTCCTTGAAATCCAGCATGTCCGGTGTGATTTTCAGCGTATTGCTCTTGATGAATCCCTCGAAGGGAATGGTCAGGAGCTCCGGGCAGGCCGTATCGCCGGCAAGGATCTGCAATTCCCCGCTCATGGCGCCATCGAGCGATCCGCCCAGGGAGAACCACAGCGTGTCCACGGCAGCGACCGTATCGCCGGGGAAATGCGATTCGGGCAATACCAGTCCCCTCCCCGTGCCGGTCACTTCCAGTATGCGCGGCGGGAGATTCCCGTGCGATACGACAGCGAGGCCGGCCAGGGCGGAATCCCCGAGGCAATTCGTGGGGAAAAGCAGCCGTGCCTGCACGGACTGCAGTTCGGAAAGCAGCCGCAGGCCGGTCAGCGCAATGATCCAGGGCGTGTGTTCCGCGTCGTTGCTTTCGATGCGTATGGCGCTCGATGGGGGCGCAGGACCGTAGTATCCGGGCCCCGGCTGCCAGCGCACATGCATTTCGCGCGTCTGTCCGGGCGCCACGGTGAAGGGAAAGGAGGTACTGCGAAGTGTGAAGCCGGATCCGAGGAAGCTGACACCGCTCGCCTGTATCGTCAGGTTGCCCGTCCCCCGGTTGACGATGGGGACGGCGATGTCCTTGAACTCCGCGCAGGAGAGCGTGTCGAAGTGCGCCACGGTCGGTGTCCCGGAGATATCCGGTTTCTGCGTCCCGTTCCAGCGGAAAATCCAACCCTGCGACAGGCTGGGATAGCCGTCGGTGCGCTGCACCCCCCCCACGGCCCATCCGACGGCCTCATTGATGAAGAAAAGCTTGTTTACGGGACGATACGTCTTGTTGCCGAAGATGGTGGGTTTGAAATGCCGCCAGGTATACCCGCCGTTATCGGTGTAGGCGAACTCGTCGAAGTCGCTGGCGACCCACCCTTTCAGCGTATCGAAGAAATGCACACCTTTGTGGCCCTCCGGGGTGGACCGGAAGTTGGGCTGCGCGGGTACGGGAAACCAGTCGATACCGCCCGTCTCGCTGAAGAGCACGTGATTGCCGGTCCCTGAATTGTATCCGCTCGCGAAGACGTGGTTGTCATCGACGAAGCTCATCTTCAGATGCGTCGGGAAAAACTCGATGGACCGGGGAAAGGAGAGATTGATCCAGCGCTGGGTCGAGGGCAGGTAACGGAAATAGGCATTTTCCCCGCCGCAGACATTCCAGAACGTACCGGAGAAATCCACGTCCGTAAGCGCGGCACGCACGGGAATCGTGTAGTTGGTCCATGTCTGTCCCCCATCCAGGGTGCGGTGTACGCGTCCGGGCCCCTCACCGACGATCATGCCTTCGCGCACATCCTTGAACATGACCCCGAAACGCGTGCCGTAGAGTATGGGATTGAGGGGAGAAACGCTGAACCAGCTCGTCCCGCCGTCGATGGTCTTGTAGACCAGGCTGCGGTAATCGTCCCGCCAGGAGATGAACGCGACCGAGGTGTTGGGGACTGCATGCACATCCTGTGCCCAGGATGAAAGCGCGATGTTGAGCGGAGGCGAAAAGGCGCTCGCGGGAACCGGGTGCCAGGTCGGGTCCCCGCTGTGTTTGACGAGTATGCCTGTCTGTCCGAGAAGGACATCGACGTCACCGACGGCGTAGCCGCGGCCGGTGTCGGCCATGGAAATGCCCATGAGTCCGCGAACGGGAACCGCAATGGGCTGTTCCACCCACTGCCCGAGCTGCTGGGCCTGGATCGCCGACGCGGAAAACACCAGCGTCAGCAGAACTATGATGAATCGCGGAAACAACGAGCGATATCGGTGGCGGCTGGTACAACTGTAGTCCGGCCAGGGCGGCCGGCGGGAAAAAAGCGAGAAATGTGTCAGTGGAATGATAGCGGAATAGCGGATCAAAGACAAACTATGTGCGGAGACGGTAGCGCAGTTCCAGGCGGGCCCAGAGATAGCTGTCCGCTGTGACCGTGACGTCGTCGGGACGCAGCCACATGCGCTCCAGGAGCGCATGCCCGGTGAGCCCATGGCCGGCGTCGATTTGCGCCTGCAGGATCAGGAGTGTACCAATATCCTTCCCTTCCCCGCCGCTTTCATGCGATTCCCTGATGTGCTGCAGCGTGGCGTGCACAGTCAGCGGCGGAGGAACCCTCCATGTAAGCCGGAGAAATGGCGCGAGCAGGTTGCTCCACGTGGCGACGCCGCCGCGCAGCGGAATCAGGGTGTAGATGAACGATTCGCTCCATTTCGGCCAGCGTGCGAACAGCGGTGCGAAATGCTGATCTCCCTGCGTCCCCTCGCCGGCGTCATAGCGACCGCCGGAATACTGGTACATGCCGGCATCGACGGAGAGTGCAGGATGGTCCGCCGCCTGCCAGGTGGCATAGGCGTACCAGGACCAGGCGCGCTGCTGCTGTTCAGCGATGCCCGGACGGAAGTGACCGGTACCGAACTGCACGTTTCCTTCGGCGGTCACACGCCAGCCGTCGACGAGGGACCTGCTGTAGCGCCCACCGATGGTATGACGAAAAACCTTGCGCGCGAAGCTGTCGTCGTAAGCGTCATCCTGCTCCTCGTGCGTATATAGATAGTAAGCCGACCCCCTTCCTCCTCCCGTGTCGTGCGTGTAATACAATCCCGCCGCATCCGTCGGCACTTCCAGCAGCGCACGATCCGCAGCCTCGAGCACGGGAAGAAGGTCATCCTGTCTCGGTTGACGCAGGGCGAAAAGCGTCACCGTATGGCCGGTGGCAGGCAGCAGGTCGAGTCGTGCGGCGTTGAAGTATATTGCACGCGATCCGTCGAGCGGCCCGCCATCCATCATCACGAACCCCTCGTCAAATATCATGTTCTGCCGTCCCAGCGTCAGCATCAGCGGAAGTGTTCCGGGTTGCCAGCGAAGGAACAGGTTTTCAAAAAAGATCTCGTCGAAGGTGAAATCGGGCGCATCCACGTGCCGGTACCACCGGAAAAACTCGTTCGCCAGCGCGGCGCGCAACGCGAGTTCCGGCAGCGGCGTCCATGTCGCGCCGACTATCGTGCGGTGGCGGGAGAACAGGCCCTCCCAGCCGCCGACCGGGAACAGGCCTTCGTCCCAGTACACGAGGCGGCTGCGGTGGTCGAGATCGAATGAAATCGCCGTCTCCTGCTGCGCGCGCGTGATGCCCGTGCAGGCAAAGAGGAGGAGGATGGTAGTAATCGTGCGCGACATGCTGATTTACTCGCTGGTTCCCGGGGAGAGGAATATCGAATAATCAGGCGGCTATGGCAAATCCCCGTCATTCCCTGGCCGTAAAAGCGACCGGGAATGACGGGGATGTATTGTCCTGCGTGTCTCGGCGGAAACGCGCCCCTTATTCCGCGGGTGGAGGCGGGGGCGTAAAGCGGAGGTTCGCGCGCGGGAATATCAGGGCGTCCTCGAGCACGGGGAAGGCTCCGGGCGCAAAGCTCTGCGCGATCAGCTGCAGCACGGCTTCCACGTTGACCTTGGCGAAATACCCGCGACCAGGGACGAGAACGCCGCCGGGCGGCTGCACATACCCCGCCTGCGGATCGTAGTCATAGATCGCCAGCAGGGCGCCGGAAGGATTCTCCTGTATTTCCGCCACGGGCACGGCGCCGCAGGGACCGCCGATCAGATTCCAGCCGCCGTACTCGTCCTGCAGCGTCATCTGCAGCACTGTCTCGTACGATCCCGTGACCACGACGGAATCCTCTTTCGCGAACTTCAGCCAGTATCCACGTCCCGGCCACAGGGAATCGGCTTCGACGTAGCCTTCCTCGGGAACATACTCGTATGCATTGCCCACCGCATCGGGAAACACGGCGCCGACCGTATTCTCCTGCACCGGTATGGGCAGGGACATGAGATTCCATCCTTCCTTGTAGCGGATTACGATGTCGCCGCTGCGCCGTGTGGCTTCGAAATCGATGCCCGACTTGTTCTCGGACAGGCTGTTGAAACTGCGCGAGGAAGGCGAGAAATCGAAAAAACCGCTGCTCGGGGCAATACTGTAATCGCCGGGGATGAGTCCACTTACCGTGTAGTCGCCGTTGGAGTCGGTGTAGGCCTCGGCGCTCATCGTCCCGACGACGACCATGCGCACTCCGCCGGCCGGTGCGCCGGACGCCGTTTTGACGGTGCCGGAAAGTTCATAGGAGACCGCGGGCACGACGTTGCAGACCACGTTGACCAGTATGCCGGCGTTGACGGCGTTTCCACCGATGATGACGTTGTCGCTGTGCGTACCGATCGGCAGCTGCGTGTTCGTAATCTCGACGCGTATCGAATCGCGGTTCCCTGTCCCCGACTCCGGTGCCAGCGCATACCACATGGCGCTGCTCCTGTTCGCCGTCCATGAGAGGGTTTTTCCTCCCGCGTTTGCAATGTGAATGAACTGGGGCGACGGTGCGGGTCCGTTCTCGAACATGGTGAATATCAGCTGACGCGGTGCGACGTCGAGAACGGGGACCGGGTCCTCGATCTGGAACGACTGTCCCTGGTCGGCGATCTGCATTGATGACGGTGCGCGTACGCGCACGATGGCGCTATTCGTCGGGGGCGCGGAGACCGTCCAGTCGAACTGTCCGGGACTCGCCGGCACGGAGGAAGCGGGTATTTCGGTAAACGTCTGACCACCGTCGCGCGAGAGTTCGATGCGCACGTTCACCAGTCCCGTCGCGGTCCATCGGATGCGTTCCGTTGCACCGATTTCCCAGCGTTCGCCGCCGATGGGCCGGTGCAGCGTTATGGTCGGCGGACCGGGCTGCGTGGCGGCGTCGGTGAAAAAGGCGGTCACACCGCGAAATTCACCTGTCCCATGATAGCTGTTTCCCGACCGGTCGTGGTCGTCACCGTCCATGGGATAGCGGGCCAGCATGCCTGTCTGCCCCCCGCTCATTTCCACGCGATGGTGGTCGGCGATCTGATCGTTGCTGCGGGCGATGCCCCAGAGACGCACCTCGTCGATGAGGCCGCTGTACCCGTAGGCCGTATTTCCCGATGTACGCGTATCTGCTGCCGCGATCAGCAGGGCTTCGGTATTCGCGCTGCCGGTGCTCGTATAGCTGCGGCTGCCCGCGGGCACGCCGTCGATGAATACGGTGGCCGTGTAGGTGGCGCCTGTCTGCACGAAGCGCGCGGCGACATGCGACCACGTGTTCATCGGCAGTGCCGCATTGCTGGTCGTCGGCGTCTGCCAGTTCCCGTCGGGAAGGAACATCACACGGTTATTGCTTTTGTCCATTCCCAGCCAGTAATGCCACAGGTTTTTGCTGTACGACCCCTTGGTGAGGAAAGTCTGGTACTGGCTGTTCCCGCCGGAGGAGGGACGCACCCAGCACTCGAGGGTGTAGGGAGCGGAGAGCGAGAGGGCCGCGCGATGTGGTATTGTCAGATGGTCGCTGCGGTCGGGTCCGTTATTCGTGGCGAGCGCGATGCGGTCGTAATGCGGAGGATCCGGCTTCGCGGCGTAGGAAACACCACCGACGGCGGATCCATCCGCGCTGCCGTCAACGGATTTCGCGTTGCTGTTCAGTCTCCATCCGCCCTTGAGATAGCGTCCGTGCAGGCCCCTGGTCATCGCGAGCGGAATGCGGTACAGCAGTCCCGCGGCCTTGCTGAAATCCATGGCGGCGGCCCAGATGCGCACCTCGTCGATGCCACCGGTCCAGTACATGCCCGGACCGGTCTTGAGGCGGTCCGCACCGATGCGAAGGTCGAAGTAGCTGAAGCCGATATAGCTCTGGCCGGTATTTATTGTCGCGTCGACGACACCATTGATGTAAAACACCATGGTGTTGCTGCTCGCGTCGAAGCTCGCCGCCACGTGCGTCCATGTATTGAGCGGGATGGTCCCGTTGCTCTCGCGGGCCAGGGAGGGATTCGGAGAAAAGCGCAGCTTCCGCTGAGCGGTCATGCCGAACCAGTATCCCGTGGCTTCGTCGTTGCCGACGATGGTCATTTTCGTCCCGCCTGTCGTGGGCCGCACCCACGCGTCAATACTGAGCTGACCCGCGCTGATCAGGTCGATGTTGAGTGCGTCCTTGTACGGAACACTCACGTAGGAGGAGCCCCCGAGCACGAGCGACGCGTTTTCATCCGCGTACTGCGCGGTAGTGGTGAGTGTCATGCCCAGGAGAAAAAGGGAAATGATGAAACTGCGTATCATGATGGTAGCCTGTAATGGTGCAAACATGCAGTGCGCGGCGAATACCCCGCGGCCCGGAGGTCGCGGGGTATTTACCTGTACTGCTATTTGATCAATGTCATGCTGCGGACAAGGACATCGGTCCCGTGGCGCAACACGTAACGGTAGGTCCCTGCGGGGAGCGCCGCTGCGTCGACCGCCACGGCCTGCGTCCCGCTGCGAAGCTGCACGAGTGACGAGAGGTCCATCACTTCGCGTCCGACCATGTCGTACACGCGCAGACTCGGGATGGAAGTTGAATAGCCCGCGCCGAGATCCAGGGTGATGACGGTGGACGGGTTGAACGGGTTGGGATAGTTCTGTTCGAGCGCGAGCGCGGTGGGACGCGAGATATCGTCGACACCGACGACCATCTCCATCTCGACGGCGACGTCCGCTTCGGCATTGTACACCGGGGAACGGACGAAGATCGTACCGGAATACGAACCTGCATCGAGCAGCCTGGTATTGACGGCGACTTCGACGACCTGCGCGCCTTCGCCGGATGCGGGACTGATTGTCAGCCAGTCCACATCGGTGCTGAGCACCCAGTTCGCCGTCGCATCCCCCACGGGAGTAATGGTCAGCGCTTTGGTGGGAAGCGGATCCTTGTTGCTCACCATGAAGGAAAGCGGGTCGGGGGTGGCCGTAAAGGTGAGCGGTGCGGGATTGAAGCCGACTTCGACGATGATCTGTCCGCTCGCGAACTGCGTCTCCACGCTGCTCTGTCCGGTGACGTCACTCCCGTCGATCCTGAACAAGGTGATGCGTCCCGGCAGCGTTTCCGCCCATGAGAGGATCACCGATGAAGCGTTGATTCCCGC
>JAVVFP010000637.1:0-1942 GCA_032250495.1 Bacteroidota bacterium
CGCGAGAAGTGCTGCGCGCGGAAGGCTGAGTGCTGCGCGCGGAAGGCTGAGTGCTGCGCGCGGAAGGCCGCGTGCTGCGCGCGGAAGGCTGCGTGCTGCGCGCGGAAGGCCGCGTGCGGTGCATGTCCACCGACGCAACCTGCGCAGGCCGCGTCCGTATATGAAACGATATCAGTGAACACCACAGGGATTTTCATGCTTGACGTTGCCCATTTGCACAAGGAATTCTCCAATGTCGTCGCCGTCGACGACGCTTCCTTCCGCGTCCGGCCCGGACAGATTTTCGGATTGATCGGCCCCAACGGCGCGGGGAAATCCACCACCATTCGCATGATCATGGACATCATACAGCCCGACCGCGGGGAAATCCTGCTCGACGGCGCCCCGATGCGCGAAGATTTCAAGAACATCATCGGGTACCTGCCGGAAGAGCGCGGACTGTACCGGAAGAACAAGCTGATCAACGTCATCAGCTATTTCGGCGCCCTCAAGGGCCTGTCCGCCGAGCAAGCCCGGGCGGCGGCCCGTCCCATGCTCGAGCAGTTCTCCCTGCTCCCCTATGAGAAGCGAAACATCGAGGAGCTCTCCAAGGGCAACCAGCAGAAAGTGCAATTCATCATCGCGGTGCTGCATCAGCCGCGCCTGCTGGTTCTCGACGAGCTGTTCACCGGACTCGACCCGGTCAACCAGGAGCTGATGAAAGAAGCCCTGCTGCGGCTGCGCAGTGAAAACCGGGCCATCATCTTCTCCACCCACCAGATGGAACAGGCGGAAAAGCTCTGTGACGAGCTGCTGATGATCGATCATGGACATACGGTGCTGCACGGCACGCCGGCAGATATCAAGCGCATACACGGGAGAAATGCCCTGCAGGTGGAGTTCACCGGGGACGTCGAGGCGCTGCGCGGCATCGCTGGGACGCGGGTCACGGAAATTTCGCGCAATTTCGCGGAACTCGAACTCGATGAAGCGACCAGGACAAACGATGTGATCAGCGCCCTGCTGCCCGCGGTGGATCTGCACCGCGTGGCCCGCATCGAACCCTCGCTTCACGCCATTTTTCTCGACGTGGCGGGCAGGGAGCATGACGCTCCCGCCGGGAACGTCCCGCCCGACATCCCTCCGCCACCGCCGATGACCACGCGCAGTCCCCGCGTGCGCAAGCAATTCGTCAGCATGCTCATCTATCTCACCGTCGCCGTCATCTTCATGCTCGATCTCCGTGACGGATTCGAGGCGATCAAGGGGGTGTTCGTGCTGCTCGCGGTGAGTGCGGCGACATGGTCCTTCATCCGCTTCCAGCGCTTCCGCCGGGAAGACGCCGGGCAGGCGACCGGAAACGGGCAGGCGACCGGAAACGGGCAGGCGACCGGAAACGGGCAGACGACCGGAAACGGGCAGACGACCGGTAAGGAGGTGCGGAAATGAAACTGACACGCAAAGCCCTGCGGGTGGCATGGTGGGAATTCATCGAACGGGTGAAAACGAAGAGCTTCCTGATCGGCCTCTTCCTCACGCCGGCCATCATGGTGCTCTTCGCCGCCGGCCCCGCGCTGCTGAAAGATTCGCTCGAGCACAGCGAGTCCCTGCACATCGCCGTGCATGACGCCAGCGGCATCGTCTTCGACTCGCTCGCGTCCTCCCTCGCCGCATCCCCGAAGCTCGACGACGGTACGCCGCGCTACACGCTCGAACGCGTGGAAGCGGCGGACCGCGACATGGCGCAGATCAAGGCAGATATCGACAGCGCACTGCTGCGTGACAGCATCGTGGCCGGCATCATCATTCCCGCCGCCGCGGCCGACTCGCATCGCATCGAGTACCGTTCGAAAAACGTATCCGATATCGAAGGCGTCATCATGCTCGAGCGGCGTATTTCCCGCATCATCTCCGAGCACAAGATCGCGAACGCCGGACTCGATCCCGCACGGGTCCGCGACCT
>JAVVFP010000638.1:0-1936 GCA_032250495.1 Bacteroidota bacterium
CAGTTCGACCCCGTCGAAATCTTCGTGCATACGCATGACAATACTGTCGATGTTGACAGTCACGCGAATTTCCGTGTCGGCTGGATACTGCGTACCGGACCGGTCGGGCCGGTTCGCTTCGCGCGGTGCAGCGTGCTGCGGTGCAGCGTGCCGCGGTGCAACGTGGCGGAGCGTTTCCTGCACGAGGTAGTCTTTATCCCGTTTCCGCATGGTGACCTGGCGCATCATCTGCTGCATTTCTGCTTCCATTTCGCGCATCACGGCTGCATCGGATTGTATGCTGATGGTGATGATATGCTCGCCGCGGGTGCCGTCACGTGACATGACGCGCACGGCCGGACGCGGAAGCACGGCTTCGCTGCGTTTCCCGCGCACGGCGACGGTGCGGGCGAGATCGTTGACGCGGACTTCGAGGCGGGGGATGCGATTTTCCATTACCTTCATGAGGCTGCGAAGGCTGTCCATATCCAGATGCAGATGCGCATAGGCGATTGAGTCACGTGTGAAGACGACGAACTCTTCCGGCATGCGTACGGTGCGAAAGTGATCGATGACGCGGCGCGGCGGTGGGGGTGACGGGGCGTCGTGCGCCGTCCGGGAAACGAAGGTGTAGGGAGTGTTCCGGCTGCGCAGAAATTCTTCGAAGCGTACGAGCTGCTCCGGTTCGAGGCTGGCGGCGATACCGCTGAGAATGACTTTGTGGTACTTGCTGATCGCCGGGTCGATCGCGATTTCCCTGTTCTCGTTCATGAGCACGGACGATTCAATCTGTTTCTGCGCATAGGAAAACAGGGTGTCGAAGACGCGGCGCTGTGTGTCGGACGGTTTGATCCGTTGATACAATTGATCGAGTGTGGCGCGTGGAATTCCACCCGCAGTGTCCCGCGCGAGTTCGACCCTGTACCCGCTGTCGGCATGCTCGTCCACCCGAAGCACCGTTCCGTCCTCATCGTCGAGAGGCAGGGTGCCGAACATGGCGAACTGCAGCACTTTATCCCTGTCGGTCTGCTCGAAGAGCGGCATGATCCACCCCTTCAATCCGGATTCCTCATAGGCCAGCTGCACCTGTGTCCCCGTGTCCTCCAGGTAGTGGAAGAGATCTTCCCGCTGCAGCCAGGTGAATATCGAAACGGCGACGATTACCACCATGACGAGTCCAGCGACCGCAGGCATGAAGCGGCGCGGAACGGGGAGCGCGGAGTCTTCCTTCTCGGCCTCGATGCGGATTCGGTTCATGACCTTTTCCGGAAGGAAAGGGTTCTCCGGAAGCGGCTGTCGATCCGCGAGGAGTGCGCGCAGTGCACGGAGTTCCTCGAATTCCCGACGGACGGAGGGGTCGTCGGCGATCCGGCGCTCGATTTCCTGCCGCTCCCTCGCATCGAGCTGTCCGTCGATATACAGCGAGAGCTGCAGGGAAACATATTTCCTGTGGCTCAGTGTCATATCATTATCCCTCCAGAATCGGCTGAAGCCACGTGCGCAGCATGGAGCGTCCCCGGGAGAGACGCGACTTGACCGTTCCAAGCTCGCATTGCATGATTTCCGCCATTTCTTCGTAGGAGAATCCTTCCATGTCCTTGAGAATGACAGGTGTGCGGTATTTTTCCGGTAGTCTCTGCAGTCCGCGGTGTATCCACTCGGAGGTTTCGGTATCCGCGGGTGGAACTGATGTTTTCGCTGTCAATTCCCTGTCCCGGGTTTCGAGCAGCATGTTCAGGGAAAACGACCGGCGCAGTTTCTGCTTGCGCATGATGTCACGGCAATGATTTATGGTGATACGGTAGAGCCAGGTATAGAATGATGCGTCGAAGCGAAAGCCCTGCAGGGCCCGGTACACCTTGATGAAAACGTCCTGTGTAATGTCGTCAACCAGGTCTGCGTCGTGAAGCACGGAGAAGACCAGGTTCCGGATGCGTTCGGAGTACCGCTCCAGCAG
>JAVVFP010000056.1:0-11182 GCA_032250495.1 Bacteroidota bacterium
GCAGGCGGGCTCCTACAAGATCGAGGTGATCTTCAACACGAAGAACAGCTGTGACGTCTACCGCGACTATATGCCGTACCCGATGGCGCTGCTCGTCGTGGGTGAAGGCCAGCAGCCCTGCGTGGTCTGGCCGGGCGACGTCAACAATGACGGCATCGTCAATTACACCGACCGCCGCGAGCTGAACCTGTACATGTTCAACGCCAAACTGCGCACGTCCTGGCTCGAGGGACCGAGCCGCTACCAGGCGGACGCTGAGACGAATCCGTTCACCTACCTCGAGTGGAAGCCGCAGGCCGGTGCGCCGTGGGCGACGCCCGAGGGCTGCTATATGGACAGCGACGGCAACGGCGTGGTCAACAACCTCGACTACATCGCGATGAAGACGAACTGGGCACAGACCACCCCGTACTTCGGTGGCACGCCCAAGTCGGACGCCTCCACGGCGGCACGCTTCACGATGGATCAGAACTATCCGAACCCCTTCAATCCGTCCACGACGATACGGTACGTGGTGCCCGAACGCGCACATGTGCGCCTCGTGGTGACCGACGCACTCGGACGGCAGGTACGTACGCTGGTCGAGGGCGACGTCGCGCAAGGTGTACACACCGCCGCGTTCGACGGCAGCGCGCTGACAAGCGGCACGTACATCGCAACAGTGACCATGACCGGCCGCGAGTCGGGCATGAGTTTCATCAAGAATATCAAGATGGTGCTGAACAAGTAGTACTGTCCTGGTAACCTCATGGATGCAGGCCCTCTTCCCGCAACGGGAAGGGGGCTTGTTTTTTTTCTGCCATCCAGCGAGGTTCCACCAACCCTCCCGTCCTTCGCATACTCGCCTGCGCGTAGCGCCTGTTCAGCGCCTGACTCTAACGCCTGCGCGCAGCGTCTGCGCAGCGCCTGAGCGCGGGGCGCTGCGCCGTGGAAGCGGTTGCATTCATGCCGATGCGGAAGTATATTTTCTGCGTTGCGTTTCCTGCCACACATTTCGCCACTCCGAACAGCTCCCCGTTTCCACGTTGTCTTCGATCATGCACAATACGAACGCCATACCGGCCCGGTTGCGAGAGCAGTATCTCCGGTCCCTGTTGCTGGGGGACAAGCGGGACTGCGCGGCGATCGTGCAACGGCTGCTCGACGATGGCATGCCGGTGCGCACGCTGTACGTGGACCTTTTCCAGGACGCACTATACAGCGTTGGCGCGCTGTGGGAGAGGAATCAGATCAGCGTGGCCACAGAACATCTCGCCACATCCGTCACGCTGTCCCTGTTCCAACTCGTCTACCCGCGCGTCTTTTCGATTCCGCGCATCGGGCGTACAGCCCTCGTCGCCTGTGCGACGGATGAACACCATCATATCGGCGCACGCATGGTGTCGGATGTGTGCGAGCTGCACGGGTGGGACTGTCATTTCACCGGGTCGAATACGCCGGTGGACGATCTCTGCCGCATGGTGGTAGAGAAGCGCCCCGAGTTTCTCGGCATCTCGCTGACGCTCTTCGCGAACGTGGGAAATCTGCTGCAACTTATCCGCAGCGTGCGGCATGAGATGCCATCGCTTCCCATTGTCGTGGGTGGTCAGGCGTTCCGTGACGGCGGACTGGACATCCTGGAAGATTTCTCCGCTGTCACTTATTACGGGTCCCTCGATGAATTCGAAGCGTTCCTCGATCCGACATACCGATATCCGGCAGCTTGAAAGCGCGCTGTGGCAGATGCTGCGGGAGGAAAGCGCCGCGGTCCTCGTCGTGCTCGATGCCGACGATCGCATCCTTCAGGCCAACGCGGCCTTCGAAGCGATCGTCGGCCGTCGCGTCCAGGGCGTTTCCATGCACGAGTTCGTCATCGATTTTCATGATGCGCTGTCCTTCGAAAAGCTCTGCGCCCCGGAAGCGCAGGGACAGCTTCTCCACATCTCCACGGGAAGGGAGCTGCCGGTCAGTTTTCGCTTCTACGTTCGGCGCGTCGGGGAGCACACGCTGCTTTTCGGGGAGAGTCCTGACGCGGACATGCGCAGGTTGCGTGCCGAACTGCTCACGATGAACAACGAATTGCACGATTTGAGTCGGCAGCTGCAGAAACGCAACAGGGAACTCGAGGAATTGGTCGCGCTCAAGAACCGCTTCCTCGGCATGGCGGCGCATGACCTTCGCAATCCGCTCGGCGTCATCATCTCATTCAGCGAACTGCTGCTCACCGCGGAGGATACGCCACTGACGGACGCCCAGCGGGAGAGCGTGGAAATCATGTTTTCATCGGGCCACTTCATGGTGAAACTCATCGACGATCTGCTGGATATTTCCGCCGTCGAGGAGGGTGGACTGTCCCTGCGGCGCGAGCCCGTGCACATTGCGCCACTGATACGGAGCAACCTGCTGCGCAATCGACTGCTGGCGGATCGCAAGAAAATCATCGTAGAAGAATGCATCACGGACAATCTGCCCGTCCTGCATCTCGACAGGGGGAAATTCGAGCAGATACTGAACAATCTTCTGAGTAACGCCCTCAAATTTTCCACATCCGGCAGTACGATCACGGTGACCTGTGCGATGGGGGATGGCGAAGTGCTGCTCTCGGTGCGGGATGAGGGGCCGGGAATACCTGCCGACGAGATAGACCTGCTCTTCCGGCCGTTCGCCCGCACCAGCGTGCGCAGTACCGGTGGGGAACGGTCCACCGGACTCGGCCTTTCCATCGTCAAACGCATTGTCGAAGGTCACGGGGGACGCATACGTGCGGATAGCGTCGTGGGAGAGGGGAGCACATTCACCGTTCATTTTCCACTCCCGGAAAAGAGCCAAACCTGACAATGGTGGTCCTTCCCGTCCCGCGCGGAACAGGTTGACAAACGGTCTGATAATTCGTAATGTTTGCAGGTCACTGTAAACGAAAATGCGAGACGGTTTCAGCTGAAGGATTTCTCTGAGCCCTCTCCGAATGCGACGGGAGCTGCTTGCTCCTCTCTCCGCTCGCGTGTTCGTATCACGGTTCGCTGACCTGATCCAGCGGACGTGAGGTCATGCGTACAACAATGGTGGTGGATTGCCATGAAGGACGATTCCAGCAAGGCGGAGAAGCGGAAGGAGGCAGCGGCGGGGAAGAAGAAGGGAGCGTTCCCGCGGCAGAAAATGCTCTCCATGACACTGGTCCTGCTTTTCATCGCAGGCGGAATTTTTTATTACTACCAGCATATTCAGCGCAACAGGGATCACCTCACACAGCACAACCTCCGGCATCTCGGTACCATCGCGACGGTGATACAGGAGAGAATCGATGCGTTTTCCGCGGCGGCCGGGAACCTCGACTACATCAGAACAGATACGCTGACGAAGGACGTCGTTCGGAGCGCGTTCTCCGTCAAAACGAAGGTCGCCTTCGGTTCCGTGGAGGTCGAACCCGGCAAAGTGTCGGACTCTATCGTGGATGCGGAAGTGCGTCTCAGCGTTCACCTCGAACGAAGAATGGTGCCGCTGCGTATCTCCGCGAAAATCGACGACCTGCTCGACGTCAACGACATAATGTCGGGGGCCTTCACCGCGTTGCTGATTACGGATCACAGCGGTTCGACGGTGCTTTTCAACAGCGATCCGCGCCGTTTCCATCTGACGCGACTCGACAGCGTCGGCGTGAACGAAAAAACCCGGTCCTTCGAAGCCGCCTCACTGAATTCCAGCTCCGGTGCAATCCACCTGGCGGGCAGAGAGTACAGGATTTACATGCAGGTCATGGGCCAGTATCGCATCTGTGCCCTGCTGGATGCCGACCGCTTCGAGACCAAGGCGCGAAGCGTACATGGCACATTTTTCATCGATGCCATCCTGGTCCTTCTGCTCCTGCTGATTGCCGTCCCGCTCATCACACTGCATTTCGCGGACTACGGCGAGCGGATTCGTCCCCTCAATGTGCTCATCAACATTGGTTGCATCATCGTCGGCGCCGCGATCGCCGTTCTCTTGATGGCGGATATCATATACGGGAAATATGACGCCGACGAGAGGGATGACGCCATGCTGAAGGCACTTTCCGACAGCATTCGAACGCGGGTGGCCGGTGAATTCGGAACCCTGCGCAGCATGCAGGATACGCTTTCGCAGTGGATCCGTACGCATGAGGAGCCGTATCAGCGCCGTCAGATTTTTCCCGTCTGCGACAGCACACGGGCGACGACGGAGTTGGACGGCAATCGAGAGGTCAACCATATCCTGCGCCATTATCCGTACTTCGAGCAATTGTACTGGCTCGATGGCAGCGGCACGATGATCGGACATTGGACGACGGCACTGGAAGTATTCGATGGAGTGCCGCTCGCCGACAGGGACTATTTCGTACAGGTGGACGAGGGGGCGTCCGAGTGGATATTCCCGCATTACACACGCGCCACAGGTGAATTCATGGTCGCGTTCAGCAGGGAATCCTCCGATACTTTCGCCGTGACGGGCGATTCCGCTTCAGAACCGGAAGCTTCAGAAACGGAGAGAGTGGCGAAGGTCGCCGCTGTTGATTTTCTCCCGCGCACGCTCGTGGACGTCTGGCTGCCCGCGGGATTCGGGTACATGATCGTCGATGAGCGGGGAGACGTGCTCTTTCATTCGCACACGCGGCGCGCACTGCACGAGAACCTGCTCCTGGAATGCAACAGTACGGCACTCCGGGAGCTGATCCATCAGCGCAGGGCGGGGATTGTCTCCGTGCGCTACTGGGAGGACGAAGTGCGCATGTTCGCGGCACCCATGAGCGTGAATATCGACCAGTCCTGGTACCTGGTCGTCTACTCGGAACAGGACATGCTGACGGACATGAAGATCGGCACAGTGGTGACCGCAGGGATGCTGTACCTGCTTTTCTTTCTTCCCTTCATCACCGGATTCGTGGTGTACGTATTCGTATGGGACCGGCATCTTGGCATGCTCTGCTTCCAGCAGGGGATGGGAAGCTGGTACCGCAGAACGACGATTCTTGTCCTGGCGATTTCGCTCGCCGTTCTCACCGCTTCGCTCCATACGTCCAACCTGTACCTGGCGCTCATCGCCGCCATCGTCCTCCCACATATCGCGTACATGTTCGTTTTCATGAGCCTGGACCGACGAACACACACAGCACAGAAGGACGGGACGACCCCGCTTCCGTTGCGGATACGTCGCGCAAGCGCGTTCGCTCTGCACCTCGTCTGCCTCGTGCTGCTCGTGTGGGTGATCGATCGCGGTTTTCCGGAAAGTCTCATCCTGGCCTCGCGCATCGATGCTCCGTGGTGGATCATCCCGATTCTCATCCTGTTTGTGCTGGCGGACGTGCTTCTCGCTTCTCCTGGACGTACACGCAAATGGCGGCACTTCGTCGAAATGCTTCGGACGTCAGAGAAACGGACGCTGCCCCGCGCGCTGGATTTGCAAAAGGATGATCGGCCGCTGCCCTTGGCGAGGAGCTGGTACAGAACCCTCCTTGCATCTCTCGTCATCCTGGTGGGACTCGTCCCTTCGGTGATTTTTTATCGCGTCTCCGCCGACCTTCACACGGTCGCCTATTACCGAACCCAGCAGCACGAGTTTTCACTGCACGCCGAGCGGCGCAGCGACAGGGTGGAGAAGACCTACGGTGAACGCATCGTGCAGTACACGACGCCGGGAGGGGCCGGGAGCGATTCCGTCGCGCTCCGCGGCGTCGCGCTCCGCGCCGAGTCGCTCCGCACCCTGGCGCTGGAGGACGCTTCCGACCTGTACCTGTTTGAGGACAGCGCATACACCGTCGTTGACCGGTACGTACGGAGGACCGGGTACACGATCAGCGACAGGTTATTGCGGGTTCTGATGCCTCCGGTGAACAGCAATGCATCACGATACCGCCGCTACCTTTCCACCGGTCGCGGCGAGGTGGACAGTCTTGCGTGCCTGTTCGCCACGACAACCCGGGGCGACACGCTGCGCTACGTTCTTCCCCGCGCATTCTCGCTGCTTCCCGCATCTGGCGGGGTACTGCCCCTGCTTCTCGCGTGCGCGCTGTTTCTTTCGCTTCTGTACATCGTCATCGGGTACGGGACAAGACGAATCTTTTATTCCGATCTCGATGTCGCCAGGCACATCAGCACGACGCTTGCGCATGAGAACCAGCTGCTTCTCTGGACGACTGCCGGGGATCACGAGAAGATCAGGCTCCGTCTCAAAGCGCAGGGCATGGGGGACGCTCCGGTACGTATGAACGAGGTGAACGTCCGGACATTGATGCTGCCCGGCAATACGGACATCCGGAGTGCAGAGTATATCATTCTTGACGATTTCGAGTATCGCTTCACGGATGCAGCCTTCAATCAGAAGAAGCTCGAACTCCTCGAATACCTGCTCTTCTCTCTGTCCTGCCGTGTCTGCATCCTCTGCTCCGTCGATCCCGTGTACTACTTCTTCGAAAGCGACGGCAGTCCCGAAAGCCAGCTCCTCCGTGATCGTTGGACGCGCGTCCTGAACATGTTCGTGCGTTCAGCGCCCCGTGTGCACTACCGGAGATCCGCGCAGGACTCCGCATGTTCTCCGCTGCGCGGTCAGGAGGCCCTTCTCCTGTTCGCCATGCGTGAGTGCGCACTGTCCGGTATGGAGCGTGCGAGAAAGAACCTCAGAACGATGATTTACCGGCGGGAGCTCAGGAACAGGGATGAAATCATGCAGTGGATATCCGTTCATTGCCGTCCGCTGTTCCAGAGTCTCTGGATGACCTGTTCACGGAGGGAGCGTCTCATCCTTTATCGCATCGCTCACGACGGTTTCGCGCCGTACAGGGCGAGAAAGGAAATCGCCGGCCTTCTCGAACGTGGCCTGCTGGCGAAGAACCCAGCACTGTGTCTTTTCAGCGCATGTTTTCACGAATACGTGAAGGAAGCGAAAACACCCGGTCAGATTCGCGAATGGGAAAGCCGGGAAGCCACCGGACTCTGGGGCAATATCAAGCACCCGCTCCTCCTCGGCTTCGTGCTGATCGCCGCCGCGCTTTTCTACGCGAACCCGGCGTATTTCGACTCCACGATCGCCATTCTCACCGCCATGGCGGGCGCCATTCCGCTGCTGCTCCGCGTACGCGGTTACCTGACGGGTGTGAAGGCGGATTGAGACGGAAAGCCGTGTGGATCCCGTCATTCACCCCAGCCCGTGGGGTCCAGCGTGTTATGGCCCTTGATCGCCCGTCTGCTGCCCTTGATCTGGAAATAATCCTGTTCGAAGATATTGAACATGCAGAGATCGACCGGCGTCACCTCCGATGAGTTGACCTGGCGGATCGCACCCGCTTTCTCCAGTCCCGCCGTCGCGAGTTCCGAGCAGAAGAAGCGGCTGAATTCTTCGACGTTGTGCGTCGCATTTCCGATGAGGGGAACATTGTCGAGCAGATCCAGCGCAGATGCGATGGCCTGCGGCATATCGTACTCCTTGCGCTCCTGATGAAGCATGAAGTCGAAGAATTCCTTTCCATTGAACAGCTTCCGCACGTTCTTCCCGAGCGGCAGCCACCAGATTTCACCGTCGTACTTGTCCACACGGTCGCTGAGCCGTGAGATGGTGACGCCGGAGAAGCCATTGAGTGTCGTGGACTCGATGATCTGGTTGAAGAAACCTTTCTGTTCCTTGCCGTCGATCAGCAATTTCGACTGCAGGATGATGCCGACATGGGACACAGAAGATCGTGTTGCCCACTTGATGATTTCCGAGAAATGGCCCTTGCCTGAAAAGGCGATGACGTCGCCCGGCTGCATGCGTGCACGGACGTTCCGATAGGTTGCGCGTTTCAATGCCATGGTCTTGCCTTTCATTGGTAATACATCGATGGAAATTGTAGGGATTGCATTGCTGTTGTTGGGTCATCGTCGACGATACGTGCAGATCGCCGCTTCCTCGCGGGTCAGAACCGCGAAATCCGAGCGTCCGCCCGTCCATGCGCCTGCGTCGATGAACAGCTGCCTGCCGCCGTTCACCTTCTCCATGTATGGCCGATGCGTATGGCCGATAATGGCGATGCGGAAGGGCTCGCTGTCATGCGGCTGTTTCAGCCTCGCGGTGTAATGTTCGAGATAGCGTGAGTAATCGCCTTCCGGGTCTTCGTACCCGGCGTGCGCGGGATAGCCGTGCTTCGCTCTCTTCCCTGAATCGACGCCGACCGAGTAGGTATTGTCCCTTGGAATCGCATTGAGGTCGATGAGGAGATTGGCGTAAAACTCGTTCACTTCCCGGAGTTTGAGGAAGAAGAACTGTCCCGCTTCCCACAGCATTTCACCGGGATCTGAAAACTGCTGCCAGCGGTCCGGCACGAAGCCGTGTTCGAGCAGCACCTGTCCCTCGCGCGCCGCCATGCGGAAACCGGGGAAGTGGCGGTTCTCATAATCGTGGTTGCCGTAGAGGTGATGTGCGCGCATGTCGCGCAGCAGGTTGGCGATGAGACTGTAGTCGGGGTGGGACATGAAAATCTCCGCCGCCGTCGCGTTCCCTGTGCCCCTCGGTCCTGGGAAGCGGTACTCGTACATATCGCCGAGCTGATAAATGCGCAGCTTCTTCCCGTCCCACTCCATGTCGCTTTTCAGGGATTCGAGATGATGGAGGAAGTGAAGCATCGCCTTCGCCCCGTATTTGAAATTGTCCAGCGGTGAATTGTAGACGTACATGTGCATGTCAGGAATGGCGACGAGCATGTCGGCGTCGCCGAGCGTGAATTCCCATTCCCCGGGAATGCGCAGGGGATTGCCGTCGTTGGAGATGATTTCGATGCGGCGGTTCTTCTTGATGAAGTTGTCGGGTATCTTCATGGCTGCCTGCTCCATCGATAACTGGATATGCGCTTGCCGTTGAGTTCGATCAGTTCGACGGGGTAGAGCGTATGGGGGATGGAAGTGAGCGTGACGCGTTCGCCTCCGCCCTGGAGCGTGATGCCCGTCCACCAGGACTGTGCGCGCCAGGCGTGATCGTCATGGAATATCACCGCGCTGAGGGAGCCGGTGTGGTTCCCGGGGAGATCGATGACCTGGCGGAGCAGCAGCGCGCGCCTGCTTGCGAGAAAGGCGATGTCCGCGCAGTACGCGGAGTCACCGGCGTGGATGCAGATGCGGTCGTTTCGTGCAACGTCCATGACATAGAAATCCGGTTTCCGGTACCAGATGGCGAGCCTGCCTTCGGGAACCTCGTAGGTGTCGAGAAACACCTGGATGTTCGGATCGGCGTAATCGCGCTTCCAGCCCTCCGACTCGCGCAACGCCTGCCTGCTGCCCGGACCCGGCACCTGGCGGGCGGTGTCGGTGTGGCAGTCGTCGGTGTGGGACGCAAAGATTTCTCGCACTACGTAGTACGGCATGCCCGCACAGAGTACGCCGACACGGAGTGAGTCCTTGAGTTCGGGTATGGGGACACGTTGCGCGAAGGTGTCGTGGTCCGGACGCTGCGGGAAGGGGGGCGGTGCGCAGCAGCCGGAGAGAAGGAAGAGCAGCACGCAGGGAAGCGTGATGCGTTGCGGGTTTTTCATGGGAACTCCTCATACGTGTCACACGGGGATACGCGGACATGCGAATCCCATCGCCAGGGACGCGGGGTCCCTGTGTGAAAATCATGGAGGGCTTGGGGGTCATTGACCTGAGCCCACAATACGCAATCGGGGGTACAGTGTCAAGAGGGAGGGGCACTGGGAAAGCCAGTTGTGAACAGTGCGAATCCGCGCGAAAAAATAGGTAGTAGTACCGATGCAGGGGAGAACGGTGGGCGGTATGTTGCCAACAAGGTCAAGTACTCCGTTATAGTGTTTTACCATCTCGCGTGCATCGTCGCTCGAAGAGCGGCGTCATGGGTTGTGTGTCCTTATCAACATTCATTTCGAGGAGGAGAGTATGCGTACATTGAAGCATGCCTTATCAAGCGTCGCCGTGCTGCTGACTATCGTCTGTGCGGTCATTCCCGCGCGGGCGCAGCTCAGCGGCAATTACAGCATCGGCAGCGGGGGAGATTACAGCAGTTTTGCGAGCGCCCTCGCCGCGCTGGGCAGCCAGGGAGTCTCGGGACCCGTGCACTTCGCCGTTCACGCGGGCACCTACAATGAATACGTATTCGTCGGGGAGTTCTCCGGCGTCAGCGCCACGAACACCGTCACCTTCGACGGGGGCAGCGGCAACGCCGCCACGCGTGTCCTGACATATGCGATAACGTGGAATTACGGTGCAGTACTCACCCTCGACGGCGCCGATTACGTGCGCTTCCGGAATCTCACCATCGCCTCGACGGGACCGTCCTACGGCTTCGCGGTGAAATTCGCGAACGCGGCGGATCATAACGAGATCAGTGACTGCGTGATCACAACGCCGGCGAATACAGCTTCCACCTATCACCGCGGGATAGTCACCGCCTCTTTGACCAGCTCCCCGTCGTATGGCGATCACGGCAGCTATAACCTGATCAGGGACAATGTCATCGAGAGTGGATATTACGGCATTCAGTGGTACGGAGCTTCCTCCAGCGATTACACCGTTTCACGGGAGAACCACTTCATCGGGAATACGGTAAAGGATTTTCATTACTACGGTATCTACATGGGCGGCGGCGGGGCGCAGGTGCTGCGCGGGAACTCCGTCGTACAGCGCAGCAGCGGGGCATTTTCGACGTCAGGCGGCTACGGCATATATATGAACTACTGCAATGACGGACCCGAGGTCAGCGGCAATTACTGCCGGACTGCGAGTAACGCGCTGCGACTGTACAATCACAACCGGTATGCATCCAGTCCGGCGGTCCGTGCATGCGCGTACAACAACATGCTCATTAGCGATGGGACAGGCACGGCATATGGCATGTACGTGTACTATTGTCAGAATACGGATGTGTACTTCAATTCCTGCAGGGCCGCTTCAGCGACAGGAACGGTCTACGGGATTTACGCGGGCGGTTCCAGCAGTTCGGACGTGCGTATCGTCAACAACATCGTCGGTTGCGAAACGTCAGGGACGCTGCGGCCGGTGTACGTGTCCAGCACCAGCGCGTTCACTGCATTCGACTACAACATCCTCTACAGCGGGGGCACGCCCTCGGCGGAGTCGTGGCTCTGGGAAAGTACCACCTACGCGTCACTTGCCGCGATGCAGGCCGCAGTACCGGGCTACCATCAGCACTCACAGGACGCTGATCCGTTCTGGGTTGCGGCGGACAATCTGCACAGCACCTCACCCTATGC
>JAVVFP010000057.1:0-10517 GCA_032250495.1 Bacteroidota bacterium
GGGAACAATCAGAAATTTGTGCGCATCGTCAGCGACGGAAACGGCGGGGCCATCATGTGCTGGGCCGACGAAAGGGAGGGACAGAATTTCTACAGGATATACGCGCAGCGCATCGACAGGGACGGTTTCGTGCGGTGGGCGGAAAACGGCGTCGCCATCAGTCCCGCATTCAACGCGCAGCTGGATCCGCAGATGGTTTCCGACGACGCGGGCGGTGCGATCATCGTCTGGAGCGATCCGCGCAACGCGGATCTCGACGTGTTCGCCCAGCGCATCGATTCTTCCGGCAACATTCTCTGGAAGGCGGACGGGGTGATCGTGGCGACGGGCTTCGCCCAGCAGACCGATGCGAAACTCACCGGCGACGGTCAGCACGGCGCTATCGTCACATGGAGCGCGCATGTGAGCAGCAGCCAGGACGGTCATATCTTCGCACAGAGAATAGACGCGAGCGGGACCCTCTCGTGGAGGCAGGAAATCATGCTGAGCAACTCCGATCAGTTCGAGAGCGCGCCCTGTATCACAGGTGATGGCAGCGGCGGCGCCTACGTCGCATGGGCGTTCTACAACAACCAGGAGTACGACGTGGTCGCGCAGCGCATTACTGCCGGTGGGGCACAGATGTGGGTGGCCAACGGCATCACCATGTCGCCGTCCATCGGAGCGCAGGACGCGCCGGCGCTCGTCGCCGACGGGAACGGCAAGGCGTTTCTCACCTACTATGACTGGAGCTCCGGATCGGTCCCCACGCTGCAGGTCGTCGTCATCAATCCCGACGGAACGAAGGCGGCATCGCTGCGTGCGACGTCGACCTCGGGCGGACAGGCGAAGCCCGGGACAGCGAACATCGGCACGGGACAGCTGGGGATTGCCTGGGAGGACGGCCGTGCGGCAGGGAAGACGCGGGTGTATGCACAGATAATCGACAATACGGGGAAGAAACTGTGGACTGCGGACGGCGTGGAGGTTTCCAGCCGGTCCGGCGATCAGGCCACGCCGTCCGTCGTATCGGATGGAAGCGGTGGTATCATCGTCGTCTGGGAGGACAAAACCGATGGAGTCCTCGAGAGCAATATCTTTGCGCAGAAAATTTCGGCCGCAGGCGCGTTGCTCTGGTCGGACACCGGTATAGCGCTCTGTACCGCGGGCCGCATGCAGCAGAACCCCGTTGCGGTCAGCGACGCAGCGGGCGGCGCGATTCTCACGTGGGAGGATTACCGGTCTTCGTTCTCCAATCCCGAAATCTACGCCTCGAGGATTCTCGCCGACGGCAGCTTCCCGACCGAGCCGGCCATCCTAACGCTCTCTGCCGCATCCGTGGATTTCGGCGAGGTCGATGTCGGTTCGTCCTCATCGGAAACCATCACGCTGACGAATGCCGGCGGCACGCCCATGACGATCACATCGGTCACGTCGAGCGATCCGCATTTCAGCCTGACGACGGACAGCAGCACGATATCCGCGAAGAGCAGCGCCATGGCGCGTGTGCGTTTTCAGCCGACGTCGAAGGACACGCTGAGCGCGCATATCGTCCTCGAGAGCAATTCCATTTTCGGTCCTGACACGGTATTCGTCTCGGGGTGGGGAAGCGCCTCTGCCGCAATCAAGCTCGATTACACCGCCATGAATTTCGGCAGCGTGAAAACAGGCGGCAGCAAATCCATCGCGCTGAATATTTCGAATCCGGGTAACGACACGCTCGTCATTTCCGACATCAGCACGGATCATCCCGATTTCACGGTCGCCATTTCCTCGCGCGTCCTTGCACCCGGAAGCTCCTTCCTCGACACGGTGCGGTTTTCACCCACGGATCCCGTTGCGGTGACAGGGGAACTGACACTGACCAGCAATGCGCCGACCTCGCCGACGGTCCTGCCGCTGTCCGGAACGGGTCTTCCCGTAGTGACCATGACAGTCGACCTGGTGGATATTTCCTTCGGTGACGTAGAAGTCGGGTCGCACAGGGACACTTCGGTCCTCATCACGAATACAGGCAATGATTCCCTGCACATCGCCTCGTTTACCTCCGGTGACGCGCGTTTCACGCTGGAGACGCAGGTGGCGGTCATTGCACCGTCCGAATCCATGACGTTCACGATCCGGTTCACGCCGGACGTGGCGGGTGCGCACAGTGCCGTTTTCGAAGTGACGAGCAACGGGGAGACCTCTCCCGACACCATACGGGTGCAGGGCACGGGTATGGAGGTTACGGCGGTCAGTGCGCCGCAGGTTTCCCCGGGCACCTTCATGCTTCACCGTACTCATCCGAATCCCTTCTCCTCGGCCACCACAATTCGCTACGACCTGAACGCGTCCACCTCCGTGCGACTCGCCGTGTACAATGCACTCGGTCAGCGTACCGCGACCCTGGTCGAAGAGATGCAGCAGCCCGGTCTCCACACCGTGCAATGGACGCCCTCCGGCAGCCCGCCGGGCGTGTATTTCCTCGTGATGCGTGCCGGGACGCAGCAGGCGAGCATCAGGATGGTGCTGATGCCTTAGCGTTCCCCCCGCGCTGCGCGGTGGGCTGAATGCCGTGCTCCCGGAGAAACTCGAACGCATTCTTCATGCGGTGAAAATATCGGCGATCCTGGAAGAAATCAATATTTAGATCGAATCTATTCGCTGTCCTGCGCTCGATGTTGTTTTCATCCACTTCAGGATCTGTTTGACACTGCCGGTGGCGAGCGCGATGCTCGTATCCGCGGCGCCGTAGTACAAGTGAATGGTATCGCCATCGGGAGCGAGCGTATAGCCACATGGAAACACCACGTTTTCCACATCGCCGAATTGTTCATAGGGTTCATCCGGACCGAACACCCACTCGTCGCTGCGCAGCAGGCAGTGTTCCGGCGTTTCCGGATCGAAGAGCGCGAGGCCGAGTCGATAGATCGCGCCGCTCGCTGTCTGCCGCACGCCATGGTAGATCACCAGCCAGCCTTCCGGCGTCTCGATCGGCGGCGCAGTCAGTCCGATTTTGTTGGCATCCCACCAGCTGCCTCGCCTGGCGGCCAGCATCAGCTTGTGGGAGCCCCAGTGTCGCAGATCGGGGGAGTAGGACATCCACATATGCGCACCGGTGGCACTGACGGGGCGGTGAATCATCGCCCAGTGACCACCGATTCTGTGGGGGAAGAGTGCCGCGTCCTTATCCTCCGGCGGCATGATCATTCCCAGGCGTTCGAAGTCGTGGAAATCCTCGGTCAGCGCCAGGGCGACGCCCGGACCGCTGCTGGAGAACGCGGTATAGAGCACGGCATATTTTTCCAGTTCGGGCACGTAGGTGATGCGGGGGTCTTCAATTCCCCATAGCTCCTCGGGGAAATTCACCGGGTCCGCCTCCAGTGTCGGCTGCGGATCGATCTCCCATCCGTCCACGCCGTTGCCGGATCGCGCAACAGTCAGGTGGGAGTGTCCGCGTCGATCCTCGACGCGGCACAGGAGCAGGGTGGTACCGTCCTGCAGAATGGTTGCGCCGGGATTGAAGACGCTGTGCACCGGGTACGGCCAGTCGGTGGCTGTCAGGATGGGGTTGTGTCGATGCCTGTGAAACAGCTGCGGATGCTCATTATTCATTGTTTTCTGTCTTCCGTTGATAGAGGAGTGTTTTCTGCGCGTCGCATTTCCAGCAGGGACTGCAGGTACGCGAGTGTTGATTCCGCGCCCTGATTTTCGTTCGCGCGGTCCGAATGCAGGCCATCGCGGCAGCCGCCGGTCGTCGGGTCATAGACCGGGATGTTGAGGTCGTTGCGTCCCAGGAACCAGTCAAAGGCGCGGCGGGCCTCGCCAAGCCAGTGAGTTTCAGCAGTGATGCGGTAGGCGGCCAGGCAGGCGGACACCATCGCCTGGGCCTCGACCGGTTGCTGGTCGAAGCGGGCGCGTTCGCCCCCGCGCGGATAAAATCCGTTGGATCCGATGGGAACGAAATGTCCCGCATTCGCGCGCTGCAGGTCGGCAAGCCAGGTGAGGGACTCTATCCCCGCCGCGGTCATGGAGGGGTCCGATCTCGCTTCGCCGCAGAGCAGCAGCGCGTGCGGCAGTGCGGCGTTGCAGTATGTCAGCCCGCTCTCGAACCAGCGCCAATCGTCGCTGCGATGATTTTCGTAGAGCTTCATAAGGCGCGCCGACAGCTCCTCGCGGACCTGGTACGCCCTGCGATCACCACCGAAGCGCAGCAGGTATTCCTGGATTCCCATGATGGTAAAAGCCCAGGAGCGGGGACTGGTCGTGTACTGTGCGGCCGGCAGGGCCTGTTCGAACACCCATCCCGCCATCCGGTGCATGGCCGAAGTGTGCGTCTGTCCCAGCACCGTACCGAGCGCCCACAGTGCGCGGCCATGGCTGTCGTCGGACCCGCTCGCTTCAAGCCAGCGTCGCTGATAGTCCATGAAATTGCGGAAACGCCCCGTGTCCGTGTTGAACGCGTACCAGATGAACGCCAGGTACCGCGACCCCAACACCTGTGCACGCTCATTGCCGAGGACTTCCAGGAGCGCGCTCACCATCAGTGCGCGCGCATTGTCGTCGATGCAGTATCCCTCGTGGTAGTTCGGCACGTTGAAAATGGCGTGCTGCAGCATGCCGGTGTCGTCCGTCATGGTGCTGAGATGATCCAGTTTGAGCGGCGGCAGCGCTCGCGGCCGCTGGTCAAGCGGCTTGACTGCATAATCCACATGCGCGAAATGGCGATGTCCCGTGCGTGCACCGATAAAGCTCTCCATGTATCCACGCGCGACCTCGGGCCATGTCATCTTTCTCCCTGCCAGGTAGGCCTTCTTGCGCATGGCGTGCCGCTCGGACTCATTGTCGAGCAGGTAAATCACCTTCTCGGCGAGCGCCGCCGGATCCCTGAATGGCACCAGCGCACCGCGTCCCTCGGCCAGCAGCTCTTCGGCGTACCAGTAGGGCGTGGAGACGACCGCCTTGCCTGCACCGAGCGTATAGGCAAGCGTGCCGGAAGTGATCTGGGCTTCGTTCAGATACGGTGTGATATAGATATCGGCCACGCCGATGAACTGAATCAGCTCATCGAGGCTGACGAAACGGTTGTAGAAAATCACCTGGCCTTCAACACCGTTTTCCTGTGCGAGCCATTGCAGTGATATGCGGTAGGTCTCCCCTTCGTTTTTAATGACGTTGGGATGCGTGGCGCCGAGGACGATGTATACGACGTTCGGGTGCTGTGCGAGTATCGCGGGCAGGGCGGCGATGACGTTCTCAATCCCCTTGCTGGCCGAGAGGAGGCCGAAACTGAGCAGGACGATTTTCCCTTCGACGCCGAACAGGTCCTTGTTGAAGCTCGGATCGACGAAAGGCACGTCGGGAATGCCGTGCGGGATGAGGTCGATTTTTTCCGGGGAAACGCCGTAGATCTCCTGAAGGAAATCCACTCCCCGCTGGCTCATGACGACGAGTCGGTCCGAGAGTGCGGCGATTTCCACCAGCACACGCCTCTGGTCGGGATCGGGCTCGCGGAGTATGGTATGGAGCGTCGTGACGACCGGCATCCGCAATTCACGCAGCAGCGTAAGGATATGGCTTCCCGCACGTCCGCCGAAAATGCCGTACTCGTGCTGCAGCGAAACGAGGTCGACATTGTTGATGTTGAGAAAATCGGCGGCGCGGCGGTACGACTCGATGTCCCTTTCCGCGATCTCGAAGCGCACGCGGGATGGGTACGGGTAACCGGCTTCGATATCGTTGACCGGAAGGGCGATGCATGTCGTTCCGGGGTAGCGGAGCGCAACTGCTTCGCTCAGATCGGTCGTGAACGTCGCGATGCCGCACAGGCGTGGCTCGTAGTTGCCGATAAAGGCCAGTCGTTTGAGCGCGGAGTCGACTGTGTTCAGGTTCATGCGCAGATCCTTCTTCTCCGTTGTGGCAGAGATTTTTCTTCATTCCCGCGTTATTGCGGAAGGAACCTGGAACGTGCCGTACTGACCATCTTCACAAGGCACATATGTGTTGTACCAGGTTCTCTCTGTCAGTCTTTGTCTGACCTCTTCTCGAGCAACGAGTGGTTTTTTTTATCTCTTTTGGAAGCCTTTTTCTCCTTCATCGTCTTTGCGGGTGCCTTTTTCATACCCTTTTTAGCGCTCTGACCTTTACTCATGTCGATTTCTCTCTGGTATCTGTGTTCGTGATTATTGTCGCTCCGTCATTTTTTTTTCGCGCATCAACGTGTCTGCGCCATCTCATCCTTCGCAGATGCAATCGCCGACTGCACATTCTTGATGGCGTACTTGAGGTCCGCACCGTCGCGAACGACCTTCCTCGAGACTTCGGCTATGGCGTCGATTCCCTTCGAGGTCAGATCTGTCGAGAGGTAGGTGCGGATTTCATTCAGGTCCGAGACGTATGTTCTGAAGGCCGTTTTCACGCCGACGCTGCTGCTGGCGATGCGACCGTACACCGTGCCGAGTTCCTCACGGCGCTGATCACTGAGTGCCTGAATTTCGGGATTGTCGTAGGTTTCGCCTTCTTTCTTCCACTCGGCGAAATAGTCCTTTCCTCGCGCCTGCATTTCATCCACGTGCGCAGAGAACGACTGTTCCATCTGTTCGATTTTCTCCACCTCTGCGGTAAAGGTGTCGAAGGCCTTTTTGACATCTGTCTGTCCCGCGCTGACCAGGTTGTCGAGGGACTTCCCGGTGACGTTGAGTTGGACGATAATTCGCTGAATGTCGTTTTCCACGGTCTGCATTGTGGTCGTGGCATCACCGGAACGTTCCATTCCGGTCGAAGCACAGCCCGCCAGCAGGAGGAAGAGTGTGATGAGGAGGGGGAAGTGACGTGTTATACGTTGTGTGGTCGATTTCATGGGAATCCTCACGGACGATACTGTAAAATTGGATCTCGTTACATAACAATTATTGCTTTTTGTGTGGAAGAAGCATTACAATATCCCTTAAATATGTTACATCATTCATACATTCGTCCGTTGTGCGTCCACATGGCGGACAAAAGCCACCGTACGGCAGGAAACGGGGTGCAGAGCGCCTCCTGCGTGGCTTTCGGCACTGCGTTTCGATAGAACTGAGGTGCGGGATTGAAGCTCTACATCAAGTACATGGTCAGCATCCGCTGCAAGATGGCGGTCAAGGCGACTCTCGATGCCCTGGAAATACCCTACGGCGTTGTCGATCTCGGCGAAGTCGAAATCACGGGCAGCATCTCCGCTGAGCAGCGCGACCTCCTGCGGGCAGCCCTCCTCAAGGCGGAACTCGAGCTGATGGACGACAGGAAGGCCATCCTCATCGAACGGATAAAGAACACCATTATCGAAATGGTCCACTACTCCGACGCGCTGCCGAAGACCAGGAACTCGACGTACATCGCCGAAAAACTGGACCATGACTACACCTACCTGGCGAACCTGTTCTCCGAGACGACAGGAACCACGATCGAACAGTTCGTCATCGCGCATAAAATCGAGCGCGCAAAGGAGTTGCTCCTCTACGACGAGCTCAATCTGACGGAGATATCCTACCTGCTCAATTACAGCAGCGTCGCGCATCTCTCGATGCAGTTCAAGAAGGTCACCGGATTGACACCGACGTTTTTCAAAAAGCTCAAGAAGAAGCGGCGTGAAACCCTGGAAAATTTATGAGCTGACGAACCGGCGCGCATCGAGGCCGACACATCGGATACGCGAACCTCGTCGATGCATGGTGTCGCCCTCTCTGCAGGAAATGCTTCTCTCGTCCGAGCGAAACGGTATTCTGACCGAGAAGTGAAAAAATGCGGGCTCGGCTTTTCGGCTATTCATCTCACATGAGGTACCTATGCACACGGTGATCACCCCCATCCGTCACATCCTCCCGTTCGCACTGCTTCTGACCTTGATCTCCTGGCACCCGGCAGCGGGACAGGTGGCCAGCGGGGTTGCCATCGAGTTTCCGTCCCGGGATCCGATTGTTGAAACCGTCGCGACAAAAGTGCCGTTCGAGTTGGTAGCCCGAGACTCTCTCGGGAATGTCATCACGGACTGGGATACGAGGGGGTACAATGTCTCCCTCAGCGTGATGAACTCCACCGCTGCAGTGGATACGAACCGCCGCTCCTGCTACGCCTGGGATGACGGCTACTCATGGACAAAAATTACAGTTGGCGGTGTGGCGGCGGTACAGATCTCTGACTCGGTCTTCGGAGTCGACAGGTCGGTTTTCGTCAACGGACGCGCGCCGGGCGTGTTCCAGGATGCGAAAGCGGAGGCGGGGATCGCGATAGAGGTAGCACCGCTCGTGCCCACAATCACGCAGCGCTCGCCGCTCATGACCTTCACCGAAGGCGATCTGCAGAGCTATATGCTGGAAATCACGGGAGCACCGTACCCGGAATCCGACACGGTGTTCGTACAGCGACTTTACGAGCTTCTCGTCCGGCCCCAGGATCGCTATTGTAACACCATCACGCGTGAAGAACCGACGATGTTCATGGCACGATTCCCGGGCGAATTCGACGCCAGGCAGGGAGATGCCGGGGATCTGTTCGGCAGCACTCCGCTGATTGCCGGCGACCGGCGTTTTCTGCTCCTCTCCCGAACAGTCCGGGAAGAAGGCGGACAGGCGCAGTGGATACAGGCCCTCGCCATGCTGAATCCCGTGGTGAGCGGCATGACGCGCGAGTATTACGTTCTTCCCCACGCGCCGAACCCGTTCTCAGTGATCGACCTTCCGGACAGCACGGAAATCAGCCTCGCCGCAGTGCCGGACAGCACGGTGCTGTTCCGCTGGGAACGTCCGAGTCCGCCCGATCCGTACACCAACTGCTACCAGTCCGCACTCGATACCGCGCGGTACTCGGACGAACTGCGCTACAGCGTGTTTTTCTTCGACGCTCCCACCCCGGAGCGGAGCATTTCGATCGAGGTGGCTTGCATAACCAATTGACGCGTTCGGTAGCCGAACTCCGTCAAATCCTTGCCCACCTGTATCCGCACGGGGCTTCGCGTTACGAACGCGTTCTCTGGCGCGTTGAGGCCACGGACGGACTCACCGTCACCACGAGCGATCCCTCGGAATTGAGCCAGCTTCCATTCTACCGGCTTTTCTTCCTCGATACTGAAACGGATGCGTCGCCTGCACCGCGTCCCGCGACCCTCACGCTGCATCAGAACTACCCGAATCCGTTCAACCCGACGACCACGATCCGCTTCGCACTCTCGCACCCGATGACGATATCGCTGATCGTGACGGACGCATGGGGAAGGGAAGTCACTGCACTGGTAGAAAGTGAATCACTCGGCTCGGGGGAGTTCACGCGCGTTATGGATGCGAGCGGAATGCCTTCGGGACTGTATTTCTACAGGCTGGAAACGGAGGTCGGTACCTTCGTGAAAAAAATGGTCCTGATCAGGTAGCGGGTGTCGGATGCGGAACGCCGCATGAAAGACGTACGGCGCATGGCGTGGTTTGCCTGAAGACGCTGGCAGCGGATGCGCGATCACGCGTCAGTTCCGCAGCGCCACGAGCCGGACGATCATCCGCGTGCCCGGTCCCGCCACTTCCCGCGCAGTAAGGCAGATGAAGTACGTCCCGGTCTCGAGACTGCGGCCCGCATCGTCGGTGCCGTCCCAGGTGTAGGACTTCGTTCCCGACATCCGCTCGTCCCAGGCGATGCTGCGGACCATGCGGCCCTGCATGTCGAAGACCGCGACGCGCACGAGGCAGGACGTGGGCGCGCTGATCGCGATGGTCGCACGACCGGAGAAGGGATTCGGGTAAACCGACATTGTAAGGGCGTCCAGCGTCGACGACCCGGGAAGGGGGCGCGCGTCCTGCACGTCCGGATCGTCCTTGTACTTGCTGGTGTCGGCGTCGAGCACGAGGAAGGCCGTGTAGTCGCAGAGGAGGCGGTACTGCAACGCGAGGTTCACAATGGCGGCGGTATCGTCCGGCGCCGTACGGAAGAGCGTATTGAGATTTTCGTTGGCCAGCATGGCAGGAATGATGCGGTCCATCAGCGTCGTGTCAGAGGGGATATCCATCGATACGCGGACGGACTGCAGGTCGGCGCTTCCCTCGAATCGCGCATGTACGTCGAAAGTCAAGTTGCTTGCGGTCGAGGTGGCGCCGATGAAGAAGCGCGGCTTGTTCCCGTCGCCGGGCACGGGATTCACTTCCATCACCTGCCGCAGCTGTCCTGTCCCTGAATCAACGCGCACTGCGACCGACAGCGAGTCCATGGCCGGAAAGGCGTAGCGGTCCCTGGACCCGATGATGGATATCCACGGATCGGTGTCCAGCTTGTAGTGCGATCCATCAAATGCGTCCGCCACCGTTTTCAGCAGGTATCCGGAACCGAGGTACTCGACCATGTTGTCGATCAGGGAGGCTGGTCTGAACAGGGTGCCGTCGAGCAGGTTGATCGTATGGATCCGTGGTGCCGCACCCGCATAGCGGGCGGCATAGGCCGCCGTCCAGGCCTGCGCGTCCGGCTTTTCAAACAGGGAGTCCGTATTGCTGAGCACAATCGCCTCGTCGAATCCGTCCCGGTCGAATGTGACCCTGACACTG
>JAVVFP010000057.1:10527-11176 GCA_032250495.1 Bacteroidota bacterium
CTGTCGAGCAAGGTGGTGAGAAGCTGTTCGCGCGTGAATGCGTTGAGCCCGAGCAGCGGGACGTTGATGGCGGTCTTCTGCGCGGCGTCGTCCCGGAATTCCCACAGGGCGCTCACCACGAGCAGGCCGTTGGCGATTTTCTTGGAGATGACGTACGGCCGTCCCTGGTCGTCCGCAACCTCGACGATCACGGAGGGATCAGGCATGTAGGTCAGGTAATTGAAATTGTAATGCAGGAAGCTTTTCGGGAAGAACTTCCCGATGTTCCCCTGCCTGTTGCTGTGCAGGGTGTAATTCTTCTCCTCAATTTTCGTCACCGACAGGTTCGGGATGTAATGGCTGGCGACCCGTTCGGCACCGATGCGGTTGTAATCGAAGTAGGTGAGAAACCTCCCGCCCTGGACGAAAAAGCTGTCGAGTTTCGAAATGATCTCCTCGAGATGATCGGCCGTATTGCCGGCGGCCTCATTGCCCTGTTCATACGCCGCAATGACGGCCGCGGAGCGGAAATGCTGAATTGCGGAGGGCAGGTTGGAGTATTCGCTGTACGTCGCGTAGTTGTTCAGACCGGGGAACTGCCAGCACGTGACAGCGTGCTTGTCGCAGTACAGGATGTGCGGAAACACTTCCGCCTCGATCTCCCCGCCCC
>JAVVFP010000639.1:0-1927 GCA_032250495.1 Bacteroidota bacterium
CGGACATCGGTGTTCTGCAGTCCGAGAAAGAGCATGGCGGTGATTGCGGCCGCGGCGGCCGCGGAAGCGAGCGGACTCCATGCGCGCGCAAACAGGGGCAGGATGACGGCGCTGCGTCGCTGCTCCTTTTCCTCGAAGCCGAGGCGGGCGAAGAGCGCCGCGGTGGCGGCCTCCGGTGGAGCGGCTGCGGCGCCGAAGCGGCGGGCTTCGTCGCGTACGCTGCGAAGCTGTCGCAGCCGGTCGCGCAGGTCACTGTCCGTCGCGAGCAATGCGAAAAACTGCGGCTCATGCCTGGGTTCGAGTTCGTCGTCGATCCAGGCATGCAGCAATGCATCGGGTGTGGGGATGTGCGTGTTCATTATGCGGCTTCTATTTCTGTTCCTGTTCGTATTCGGCGATATAGGGCTGAAGGATGGTGCGTATTTTTTCGCGTGCGCGCGTGACGCGGATGCGCACGTTGACGTTGGTCAGGTTCATGGTTTTCGCGATTTCCTCATAGGGCAGATCCGCGAACTCCCGCAGGAAAAACGCCTCGCGGTAGTCGTCGCTGAGCAGTTCCATGGCCATGTGAATCAGCTCCAGCATCTCGGTGCGTTCATGCGGGACATCATTCATCGAGAGCGTGTCGTGCTCGATGGTCACGGTCGGTTTGCGGTCGCGCTGCATGTTAAGGAAGAGGTTGCGGGCGATCTTGATGACATATCCCGCGACATTGGTCACGTCGCGTCCCGCGAGCCCGCTTTCATACAGCCGCGTGAACGCCTCCTGGAAGAGATCGTCGCTTTCGTCGCGCCGCCATGCCAGGCAGCGACAGTAGGCGTAGACATTGCCCGAGAGGCGTGCGTACAGTTCGCGGAACGCGGCCTCGCGCCTGCGGTCATCCGTGCGCAGCATTTGGTACAGTTCGACGTCGGAGTGTTCCTCGAAGCTGCCCGGGGACTTATGCCTCTTGCCGTCCTTCAAATCGGGTTTCCTCTTGCGGGTAATTTCCGCGCTGGTATAAAGACACAACAGGAATGGTTTTGTTGCAGTAATGTAGCGAGAAAGGCGGTCGGGCGAAAGGGGGAAACCGGGAGCGGGCGGGGGCAGGCGGATCAGCGCAGGGCGCGACGCGCGTCGTGCAGCAGTCCCTCGCTCAGCCAGTTTGCCAGCGCCTGCCGGTTGTCGACGGAGACGAAGCGTCGCTGGTCCTGCGCATTGCGGATGTTGCCGAGTTCGATGTACACGGTACGAGGCAGGGTTTTGCGCAGCATGTACAGGCGGTCGCGTGCGATGACATAACCGTGATAGCCGCGCGTGGGCTGATGCACGCGGTATTTCTCTTCTATCGTGCGCTGAAGCGTCTCCGCGGTGCGCTTTCCGCCCGCACTGGAGGAATGGTGGTAGAAGAAGATGTCCACGCGATTGCCTTCCTGCCTGCTGTCCACGTGCAGGACGATCTGCCGCTGATAGCGCATGCGGCGGTTGCGGCGGTACAGTGCGTTGACGACATCGGCCCGCTGCTTGAGGCGGTCGAGCTGTCCTGTGGGGATCTCCCTGTCCCGCCACACCGTTTCGTCGCTGTCGCAGGCGAGATATTTCTCATCGCGTATGCCGTCGTTCTCGTCGCGCGTGATGATATACACCTTCGCATCGTGACTGAGCAGGTTATGCGCCAGGCGCAGGGCCACGTCGTAGGCGTACTCGTCCTCGCACAGCGTTCTGCCTTCGCGTCGACCGCGTGCCCCGCTGTCTGGTCCGCCGTGGCCGCCGACGATGTAGTAGACGGCGCCGCGCAGCTTGCGGTCACGGACGGTGACTTTGCCGTATTTGGGGCCGAAGATGGGGAAGATGCGGGTTGTCCCGCTTGCGCGGGACGCTTTTGCCTCACTGGCGTTCGGCGTATTTGCCCCGCTGACGCGGGGCGTATTTATTACACAGATGGAGG
>JAVVFP010000640.1:0-1914 GCA_032250495.1 Bacteroidota bacterium
CCGAAGTCGCGGTGCCGGTGGACGGAGTCGTGGCGGCAGGACGGTATGAAATGCCGTTCGACGCGACGGATCTGTCCAGCGGGACGTACGTCTACCGTATGACCGCGGGTGACTTCACACAGACGCGCCTGATGACACTGTCGAAATAAACCCCGACCTGTCCCGCAGCGCGGGACAATGCAAACGGGCGGCACTTGCAGAAGTGCCGCCCGTTGTTGTTATCTCCGTGAAATTCCGTTCGATCCGTCCAATCCGTGCTCCCTACCGCAAGAGTTGCATCAGCCGCGTACGGACTTCGCCGCCGGCCGTGAGCCGCAGGAGGTATGTCCCGGCGGGAAGTTCGCCCGCATCGAAATGTACGCGGTAGTTCCCGGCCGGGTAGCTGCCGTCACAGATCGCGGAGACCTGGCGTCCGTGCATGTCATGCACGCGAAGTGTCGCCCGCTGCTCCTGTGGAAGGGCGAAGACGATGGACGTGCTTTCGCGGAAGGGATTGGGGTAGTTCTGTGCGAGGGTGATCGCGGCGGGAAGCGGGGCGTCGAGATGTTCGACGGCCAGCGTGCGGTCGCAGGCGATGGTCACGGTGTCCTCGCAGCGCAGGGTACGGCCGGTGTATGTCTGCCAGCGCACGTGGAAATCGCTGTTCCCGATCCAGCCGTTGCTGAAGCACGCGGTGAAGCCGGAGAGCGTGTGTCCCTGTGAAATGGGTGCCGTGGCTGTGTTCCACTGCATGAACAGCGTGTCGCCGCCCAGCGTCCAGTCCGGAGGGGATTGCAGTGTGCTGCCGAAGGCCGCGGCGCCCGGCGTGAGCACGGCGAGCGTCAATCCATCGATGTCGCCGCTGCCCGCGCTGCGGACGCTGATGTCGAAGCAGCACGGCCGCGCGGGATCGGTGGAGAAGAGCACGGTGTCGCAGGCCGCGGTCGCACATGCGATCGGTGGCAGTGCCGCTTCGCAGAGCGCGATGCCGGATGCGATGGCCGTCCACGACCATCGGATGCTGTCGCAGCCGGGCGCTTCCGTCAGTGTGACGGTGAACCAGGCGGACGCACTGTCCGTGGCGATCGCTGCCTGTGGCAGGACGAGCACACTGTCCCTGGCCGCGTTGAGCGTCACGGTCCAGCCTGCCGGCGCCTGTACGGAGGCGAACGCCGATCCCGGTGTCGAAACGGCGAGATGCAGCGCATCGATGGCGGCGGCGGGGGAGATGACGTTTCGCAGGCGGAGATCCCGCGCCAGCGTCCCGCTTCCGGAGCGCATTTCCATATCGCCGCAATACGCGTCCACGGGACAGGAGACGCTGTCGATGCCGCAGCAGATCGGGCCGTTCGCATCGGCGGTACACCACTCGAAGAGCGCGGTGGAGGCGGGGGACGTCACGGCGAGATCGAAGAAGAGTCCTGAGGATGTCGCCGTGTCGCGCTGCAGCGTGAGTGTTCCCGTGCTGCCGTCGTCGAGCAGCATCCATCCCGCGGGAATACCCGTGGCGGTGAAGCGCGTGCCCGGCGTGATGGCCTGCAGGCGGAAGCGCGTGGTGACGGACGCCGGGAGATGGGTGTTGACATAGCCCGTTTTCCAGCTGCAGGCAGCGGGGACGGGGACCTCCGCAAGGACAAGGGAGTCACAGCGTATTTCCGCGGTAGTGACAGGGAGCGTCAGCGTATCGCAGCAGGCGTCGCTTCCTCCGGCGCGCGTGCAGAGCTGAAGGGACACGGAATCCTGTTGTCCCGGATCGAAACGCACGGCAAAGCCGTCGACGGAACCGCCGGGGAAGACCGGGGATCCGCTTCCGAAGTCCGCCGATTTTGCGTCGGACGAAAGTGTGGTCCATCCCGTCGCCGGGGAGGCCACGTCCACCGTGGGACCGCTGTTCAATATGGTGAAGGAGAATCCATCGAGCGGCAGCGCGGGCTG
>JAVVFP010000641.1:0-1911 GCA_032250495.1 Bacteroidota bacterium
GGAACTGCTCTCCCGACTCGCGCCGGTCACGGGACGATACCTGCACGCATGACCCCCGACTTCCCCGCATATCATTTCCGCACGGTGTCGCGATGAGCCGTGAGGTGCATGACATGTTCTCCGAAATCTCGGGGAGCTACGACCGCGCGAATTCCGTGCTCTCGCTCGGCGTGCATCATCTCTGGCGCCGCACCACCGTGCGCCTGAGCGCAGCCGTGACGGGAGACCGCGTGCTGGACTGCGCCACGGGCACGGGCGACCTGGCCATCAGCTTCAAAAAGAAAGTCGGGGAAAGCGGCCGCGTGGTGGGCACGGACTTCAACGCGGACATGCTATCGTTCGCGCCGGCAAAATCGCGACGCGCAGGCGTGGAGGTGGAATGGGAGGTGCAGGACGCCATGCAGCTCAGTTACGACGACGACAGCTTCGACATCGCATCGATCGCCTTCGGCATACGCAACGTGGACGATCCCGTCGCCGCCCTGCGCAGCATGGGACGCGTGGTTCGTCCGGGTGGACGCGTGATGATACTGGAATTCGGGCGGCCGTTGTGGTGGATGAAGCCGTTTTTCTCCTTTTACAGCCGCGTGATCATTCCCCTCGTCGGCGGCCTCGTCAGCGGCAAACGCGACGCCTACCAGTACCTGACGCGCACCTCCGCCGCCTTTCCGACGGGGGACGAATTTCTCGCACTCATGGATGAAAGCGGCATGTACGCCTCCCGCCGCACCGTGCCCCTCACCGGCGGCATCGCCTACCTGTACATCGGCGTGGTTCGCTGACCTGGCCCGGGTCCCGACCTATCAGTCCCGGAACATCTCCCTCAATTTCCCCCGCAGTATCTTTCCGTTCGCCGTGCGCGGCAGTGCATCGAGTACGCGCCAGAGACGCGGTAGCTGATGTGCCGCCAGCTCCTCCCGGCAGAACTCCTCGACATCGCTGATCTTCGCACCCGGACGCAGCACCAGGGCCGCCGCGACGCGCTGCCCCCACTCCTCGTCCTCCACCCCGACCACGGCGGCGTCGATGACACCCTCGTGCCGCAGCAGCAGTTCCTCGACGACGGAGGGAAACACCTTCTCTCCCCCGCTGAGTATCATGTCCACGCGCCGGGCAAGGACATGCAGATTTCCATCGTTGTCGAGGGCGCCGATATCCCCGGTGGCAAACCATCCTTTCGAAAAAGCTGCGTCCGTCGCTGTGGAATCATGATAATAGCCCTCGGCGATCATCGCTCCGCGGAGATGAATCTCCCCGGCCTTCCCGCCGGCGGCGCAGCGCCTGCCTTCCGCGTCCCTCAATACCAGGTCCACACCGGGAAGTGCGCGTCCTGCCGTCCACGCTTCCGCGCGCCAGCGGTCGGGATCGGCGGTGGCAACCTGCGCGCAGCTCTCGGTCAAGCCGTAGGTGCCGACCACCGGAAGATTGCGGTCCATTATGCGCAGCCACAGCGCTTCCGCCGCCCCTGCGCCACCGAGCAGTATGGCACGCAGCAGGGGGAGGTCGTCGCCGCGGAGATTCTCGTCCGCTTCCAGCATGCGATGCAGCATGGTGGGGACGAGGGAAGAAACGGTGACGTCTCTCCCGTGGAGCGCAGCGGTGACCTCCGCAACGTCGAAGCCGTCGTGCAGCAATACGGCGCATCCGTAAAAGAGCGCGCGGGTGAGAATGGCGAGTCCCCCGATATGATGCAGGGGTATGACGCACTGCCAGCAATCCCATTCGTCGAGCGGAAGATTTTCCTGCGACGCGGCGGCGGCGGCGCGATGCTGCCGCCAGCGATGTGCCACGGCGCGCGGGGCGCCCGAAGATCCCGACGTGTACAGGATGCTGCAGAGAGCGTCCTCTCTCCCAGGCGCGGCGGAAAATGCATCGCTGTCGCTTCCATCGCTGTTGCTTCCATCGCTGTCG
>JAVVFP010000642.1:0-1908 GCA_032250495.1 Bacteroidota bacterium
GCTGCAGGGACCTCCGCGTGTGGCGGCGGACAATGGTCCGCGTGCGCTCGTGGTCTGGCCCGATAACCGGGGCGACGGGCTCTGGAAATTCTACGCCGCGCTGACCGATGGTACGGCACCGGCCGTGAACCTGCTCGTGGATTCCGCGCAGCGCAAGGCGATGACTACGCTCGCTGCGGCGCTTGCGCTGCCCCCGGACAGCGCGCTGTTCGCCTGGAAGGACTATCGCGAAGGGCACAGCAACATTTACCTGCGCAGTGCCGACCTGCGTGCGGAAACACTTTCGACCGCCCAGCGGCTCAACGACGACAGCACGGATCGCTGGCAGCGCCTGGTCGTGCTCGATGGCGACGGCGGAGAGCGTGTCGTCGCGTGCTGGGAGGATCATCGCAACACGGAGAACAACCAGAAAGGTGATATTTACATGCAGCGTCTCCGTCGCGACGGAAGCCGCGTCGGCTCGAACCAGAAAGTAAACGACCGTGACGACCGCATCCCGCGGAAAATGCCGAAACTCGCGATGCTTGCAGACGGAACACTGCTCGTAATCTGGCATCAGGGGAATGCGGGAAGTTTCGACTTGCAGGGACAGTGGTTCGCAGCGGACGGCGACCGGGCAGGCGCCTCGTTCTGCATCACCTGTGACGACTGAGCGGAGCAATCGAATGGACAGAAGAGAATTTTTCAAACTCGGTTTCCGTCAGGTGAAGGACTCCGCACGGAAGTCCGCCCCGGAGATGATTCGACGGAAGATGAGCCCGACGCTTCTCGATGTCTCCATCCTGACGGAAAATCCCGACAAGGCGGAGACGCTCGCAAACGAACTTCTCGCCGAACATTTCGGTGAACGCTTCCTGCGCCTGCGGCAGAGCAGCCTCACCGGAACTTTTCCAGGGGGGATCGTCCTTTTCGAGGGCAGCAGTCGCCGGGATTTTCACGACGGCGCATCGCTGTTCTACGCAGCGCTCACGGAGATGGAGCAGCAGCTGCGACTCGCTGAGCTGCAGAGCGATCCCATCCTGCTCCGTTACGTCAACCGCATCCCCGCCTTCAGCCGTACCGCGGAAGTCTACCGCAACAATCGCCTGGTGCAGGCCATACCCCTGTACGAGGATGCGCGGTTCACGCTCGAGGGACATGAGGGCGGCAGCATGGAGGTGGAGGTGCGCGACAAGCGGCTCGCCGTGCTCGCCTCCTCCTGCGCGCACGGAACCTGTTGCGCGCATCCCCCCGTCATTACTCCCGGACAACGTATCACCTGCATTCCGAACCGGGTGACGATCGCCATCGGCTTGCAGGAATAAAAAAAACCGGAGACCGCGTCTCCGGTTTTTTCTATTCCCGTGGGGCAGGACTACTTGACGGTTTTCATGATGGCATCCTCGTCGTAGCCGATGCTCACACCTTTCTTTCCTTTGACGACCGGACGCTTGATCAGCATCGGATCAGCGGTAAAGGCATCGATCACCTGCTCCTTGTTCATGCCGTCGACCTTCTCTTTCCAGTTACCGTCCTTATAGGAAGCACCGGACGTGTTGAAAGCCTTCCTGTATCCGTCCATTCCCTTGAGCGCATCGCGCAACAGTGTCTTCGGGGGTTTCTCCTCCTTGAAGTCCTTGAACGCGTAAGGGATGCTCTTCGCGTCCAGTAACTTCATCGCCTTGCGCGTGGAGCCGCAGGACTTGATGCCCCACACCTCCGCGGCTGCCCTGGATGATGTGGGGCGCCGAGGCGCAGATTTCTTGGCTTTCTTTACGGCAGCTTTCTTCGCAGGCGCCTTCTTTTTTGCGGCCGGCTTCTTCGCGGCGGCTTTCTTTACCGCGGCTTTTTTCGGGGCGGCTTTCTTGGCGGCCGGCTTCTTTGCCGCAGCCTTCTTTGCAGTGGCTTTCTTCACCGCGGCCTTCTTCG
>JAVVFP010000058.1:0-10994 GCA_032250495.1 Bacteroidota bacterium
CCGTCGGTTTCGCGCTCCCCGGCGTGGAAGTGAAAATCGCGGAGGACGGTGAAATCCTTACCCGCGGACCTCATGTGATGAAAGGCTATTACAACAACAGGAAGGCGACCGAGGAGGCCATTGATGCCGCAGGCTGGCTTCATACCGGGGACATCGGCATGATCGACGAAATGGGCTACCTCTACATTACCGACAGGAAGAAACACCTCTTCGTCAGTTCGGGCGGTAAAAATATCGCCCCGCAGCCTATCGAAAGCCTCTTCGCAGGCGACAAGTATATCGATCAGTTCGTTCTCATCGGCGACAAGCGCATGTTTCTCACCGCGCTGATCGTGCCCGATTTCGACGCGCTGAAGGAATATGCGGACTCCCACAACATCGCCTACAAGGACCGCACCGAACTGCTGAGCCACAATGAAATCTACAAGCTGATCGAAGGCACTATCCAGGGGACGCAGAAGGACCTCGCGAATTTCGAGAAGGTCCGACGATTTACCCTGCTCGACGAACCCTTCACCATCGAGAACGGCGAGATGACGCCCAGCCTGAAAATCCGCCGCAAGGTGGTGGAGGAGCGCTACCAGGACCTGATTGAAGCCATGTACCGCCATTGATGCCCGCGAACATCATTGGTGAATATGGGGACTTTTTCCTACATTGGTTTTTTGACAGAAACAACTGTTTCTAAGCAATATGATCGAAAGCTACATCCCGATTTTCCTCATCCTTGCCGTCGCCGTTATTTTCGGCGTGGTCTCTGCGAACATGTCCTGGCTGCTCGGTCCCCAGCGGCCGTACCGTGAGAAGTTTACCACATATGAAAGTGGCGTCGATCCCGTCAGTACGGCGCATTACCGCTTTTCGGTGAAATACTACATGGTCGCCCTGTCCTTCATCATCTTCGACATCGAAGTGGTGTTCATGTATCCCTGGGCCGTACAGTTCCGGGAACTCGGATGGACAGGATTCGTTGTTATGTTAGTGTTTATCATCGTCTTGGCTGTCGGCTTCATTTACGAGCTGAAGAAAGGAGCCCTGAAATGGGATTAGAATCCGCCCTCGGTGAAGGATATCTCACAACCAAACTCGACGCACTCGTGGCCTGGGCACGCAAAAATTCTCTCTGGCCCATGCCCATGGGACTTTCCTGCTGCGCCATCGAACTGATGTCAGCCGGCGATCCCCGTCATGATATTTCCCGCTTCGGCATGGAAGTCATGCGCTTCTCCCCGCGCCAGTCCGATGTCATGATCGTGGCCGGTACGGTGACTTACAAGATGGCCCATGTCGTGCGCAAGATTTACGACCAGATGGCCGAACCCCGCTGGGTGATCGCCATGGGGGCCTGCGCCTCCTCGGGCGGCATGTTCCGCAGCTACTCGGTGGTGCAGGGCATCGACCAGTTCATGCCCGTGGATGTGTTCGCGGCCGGCTGTCCCCCGCGTCCGGAGAACCTCTTCCACGCGCTGATCGAGCTGCAGAAAAAGGTCGACCGCTCGAGCGTACTCGACTATCGCGATCGCAAGGAACCGATTATCGTTTCATAACGTCCCCGTTCCCGCGGGACGACAACAGCGAACACACATGAACACCATTATCGAACAGATAGTCAACGGACTCCGGGAACGCATCGGCGACGCCGTCGAGGAAGTGCGCGAGTTCCGTGATGACGTCATCGTCGTGCTCTCGCGCGATGCGGTCGTCGAAGCGGCAACGTGGCTGCGCGATAACGACGAGGTCCCCTTCCCCCTCTGCGAAGATGTTTTCGGTATCGACGCCTACACGCGGAAGCAGCGCTTCGAAGTCAACTACCATTTCTATTCCGTGACGAAAAAGGTACGTATTCATCTCAAGGTGCGCGTGGAGGAGGACGATGCGGTCGTACCCAGCATCACGGGCGTCTACCCGGGTGCCGGATGGTACGAGCGTGAGGCATGGGACATGATAGGTGTGCGCTTCAGCGGTCATCCCGACCTCCGCCGCGCCTACATGCCCGAGGACTATGAATACCATCCTCTCCGCAAGGATTACCCGATGATGGGCGTTCCGGGATCCATCCCGCTGCCCAAACGAGGATAGCATATGAGCGAGCAAACCAGGACCGTGGACGATTTCTTCGACACACCTCTTCCAGCGACGAACCTGCCACCCAGGGAAAAGCGCACACAGCTGCTGCAGGCGCTTCTGGACATGGATCCGGACATCTCTTTCGATGATCCGCTGGAAAATGACATGATCCTGAATATGGGGCCTTCCCATCCGGCAACACATGGAGTGCTGCGCATCCTGCTCCGCCTCGACGGAGAGAGCATCGTCAGCGCCATGCCCGAGCTGGGCTACCTGCATCGCGGGTACGAAAAGATCGCCGAAAACGAGACCTACCACGAGTTCATCACCCATACCGATCGCCTCGATTACCTTCAGCCGCTGCACAACAACGTCGCCTATATTCTCGCGGTGGAAAAGCTGCTGGGCATCGAAGCGCCGGTGCGCGCGCAGTACATACGGACCTTGCTTTCGGAGCTGGCACGCATTTCCTCGCACCTCGTCGGCTTCGGCGTGATGGCCATGGACGTGGGCGCGATGACGCTGCTGCTCTGGTGCTTTCGCGAGCGCGAGAAAATTCATGACATTTTCGATCTGGTCGTCGGCGCCCGCTTCACCACGAGCTTCGCGCGCATCGGCGGTATCGCCCAGGATATCACCGACGAAGGACTCGCGGCCATTCGCGCCTTCGTTGACCAGTTCCCCGAGCGGCTCGACGAAGGAGAGCGCCTGCTCAACCGCAATCGTATTTTCTTCGACCGCTGCCGCAATACAGGCGTCATCAACGCCGAAGACGCGCTCGCCATCGGCCTGACCGGTCCGAACCTGCGCGCATCCGGCGTCGCGCTCGACCTGCGCCGCGACAATCCCTACATGGTTTACGATCAGCTGGATTTCAACGTCATCACCGAGACGGAGGGCGACTCCCTCGCCCGCTACTATGTCCGTCTCGCGGAGATGAAGGAAAGCGTCAAAATGGTGTACCAGTGCCTCGACAAGATGCCGCAGGGTGCGGTGCACGCGCATGAGCCGAAGAAAGTACTGCCGCGCAAGGAACGCATCTACACCCGCATGGAAGAACTGATCCATGATTTCATGATCGTGAACTTCGGTGTCAACCCGCCGGTTGGAGAGATTTACCACGCCGTCGAGTCCTCGAAAGGGCAGCTCGGTTTCCATATCGTCAGCCGCGGCGAGGGACATCCCTGGCGGCTGAAAATACGCTCCCCGTCATTCTGCAACCTGCAGGCCCTGCCCCAGCTTCTCAAGGGGCACCTGCTGTCCGATATCCTTGCCGTTCTCGGCAGTCTCGATCCCGTCATGGGCGAAGCTGATAAATAACCACTGGCATGCACCTCGATGTTTACTGAAGAAGAACTCCGCAAAGTCGAAGAACACAAGTCCCATTACCCCGACAATCTCTCCGCCGTCATGGGCGTGCTGCACATGTACATGGACAAGTACGGGTACATCTCCGATGAAGGCGTCCAATACGTCGCGTCGCTGCTCGAAGTCCCGGAAGAAAAGGTGCTCGGCGTGGTGACGTTCTACGAGATGTACCACCAGCACAAGACCGGGAAGTACAAGCTCCAGGTCTGTACAAATGTATCCTGCATGCTCAGGGGCTCCGACATGGTGCTCAGGACTATCAGGGACAGGATTGGTATCGGTATCGGCGAGACAACCGAGGACGGCGTGTTTTCCGTGCACGAGGCGGAGTGCCTCGGAAGCTGCGGTACCGCGCCGATGATGTCGGTCAACAAAGATTATCACGAAAACCTCACACCGGATAAGATCAACGAACTTCTTGATCAGCTGAAGGCGCAGGCCTGACGGCCCGCCGCGAGCGAGAACAGCAATATGACTGACTACAAGCCCGTAATACTTCCCGGCACACCCGACCTGCACAGGATCGACGTGTACGAACAGCACGGCGGCTACACCCAGGCGCGCAAGGCCATGAGCATGTCGCCCGAGGACATCATCGAAATCGTCAAGGAATCCGGTCTCCGCGGACGCGGCGGCGCAGCGTTCCCGACGGGACTGAAATGGTCCTTCATGCCCAAGGACGGTGAGAAGCCCAGCTATCTGTGCGTCAACGGCGACGAAAGCGAACCGGGTTCGTTCAAGGACCGGCAGGTATTCGAATTCAATCCGCACCTCATGATCGAAGGCATACTCATTGCCGGTCGTGCGCTGCGCATCAAGGCCGCCTATATCTACATCCGCGGCGAGTACGAGAAATGGGTGCAGATGGTTGAAAAGGCCGTCGATGATGCCTACGCCAGGGGCTATGTCGGTGAAAAGATGAAGGAGACGTTCGGCGGTGACTTTTCCTGCGATATCTACGTGCATCGCGGAGCCGGCGCCTACATCTGCGGTGAAGAAAGCTCGCTGATGAACTCCATCGAGGGCGTACGCCCCTACCCGCGGGTCAAACCGCCCTTCCCGGCGCAGGTTGGCCTCTGGGGCTGCCCGACGACCATCAATAACGTGGAAACAATCGCAAACGTCCCTGTCATTCTCGAAAGGGGAGCGGAATGGTTCAAGTCCATCGGCGCAGAAAAACATCCGGGACCCATACTCTACGGGATCTCCGGCCACGTGAACAAGCCCGGTGTCTATGAACTGCCCACCGGCATGCTGCTCACCGAACTCATCTTTGATGTGGCGGGCGGTATCCCGGGCGACAAAAAAGTAAAAATGGTCATCCCCGGCGGCAGTTCCATGCCGCCGCTGCGCGGCGACCAGCTCGAAGGCGTGCGCATGGATGCCGAGTCGCTCAAGGAAGTCGGTTCCGCCATCGGGACGGCCGGCATCATGGTGATGGATGAGGATACGGATATCACGCGCATACTGACCCGCATCACGCACTTCTACAAGGTGGAATCCTGCGGGCAGTGCACACCGTGCCGCGAAGGCACCGGCTGGATGCTGAAAGTCCTCAACCGCATGCTCGAGGGGGACGGTTCCCCGAAGGATCTCGATCTTCTCCACAGTGTGGCCATGAACATCGAAGGCAATACCGTCTGCGCGCTCGGCGACGCCGCGGCCTGGCCGGTGAAATTCACCATCGAACGCTTCCGCGAGGAACTCGAAACCGAACTCCGGCGCTGACCCGCGGCCAGCCGCCCCGCGGCCAGCCGCCCCGCGGCTCTATCAAAACTTCCTCATGCGATCCGTCCCCGGGCGGATCGTTTTTTTTTCAGCCGACGGCATTGATGGAGACCTGTTGCGGCGATATATTTGCATCGCCGTCTGGTGCGCAGCTGCCGACGGCCGCCTCCGGGCGATGCTTCATCCCGCATTCCGAACTGCGCGGCGGATGCGCTCGGCCGTGTTCGTTGCCGTGGTTTCCCCACGCGCCCTCCTGTACGCGTCATCCGGTGTCCGGCGGACACCGCCCGTTCCAAACACGTATTTTCCCACGATCGCAGATAATTACGACCATGAAACTTCTGCCTGTCCTTCTATGCGCGTTGCTGTTTCCTTTCACGGCCGCAGCGCAGGATGTGCCTTCGAACGTCGAAATATCCTTCTCGAAAAAATTCGCTGCTGCCGGGGATGTCGTATGGGACGTCACCGAAGACGGGACATACCTTGCGATGTTCCTCCTCGACGGCCGCGACATGAGTGCGCTGTTCAACGAGGAGGGCGCCTGGCTTTCCTCCACGACGTATATCGACCAGGACGAAATCCCCGGGAAAGTCCAGTCCACCGTTGCAAAGCAATTCCCGGACTACGAGATGTATGACGTCGCGCGCGTCGAGACGCCTGGCGGCGTCTATTTCGAGGCCTTGCTTGAAAGCGAAACCGATGCGCTTCTGTTGCATATCAATGCGGACGGAAAAGTCCTGAAGAGGGAAGCGGTCGCCGTCGACTCCGAGTAACGGCCGCCGCGCGCGCACCCCGCGTCCGCCTTTGCATATGCAGAGGCGGATCGTTACCATGAAGCGTATTTCCACAACAGGAAGCGCGCATGCTGCCACAGGAGATCATACGGAAAAAACGGGACGGAGAGACTCTGTCGCGTTCGGAACTCGAATCGTTCTTCCAGGGGTACATGGAGGGCGCGGTCACGGATTACCAGGTCAGTGCCCTGCTCATGGCCGCCTACTACACGCCGATGACCATGGAAGAAACCCTGGCGGTGACGGATATTTTCATCCGCTCCGGCAGCCGCGTCGATTATTCCGCCGTGCAGGGAGTGAAGGTGGACAAGCACTCCACCGGCGGGGTGGGCGACAAGACTTCGCTGCTGCTCGTTCCCATCGTCGCCGCGGCAGGAGTGCGCGTGCCAATGATTTCCGGCAGGGGACTGGCACATACAGGGGGCACGCTCGACAAGCTGGAAAGCATACCGGGCTTCAATGTCCGCCTCTCTCCGAGCACCATGACGCGTCAGCTCGGGGACATCGGCATGGTGATGGCCGGACAGACGCAGGACCTCGTTCCGCTGGACCGCCGCATCTATGCCCTTCGTGATGTGACTGCGACCGTGGAAATCCTGCCGTTCATCGCGGCGAGCATCATGAGTAAAAAAGTGGCCGGCGGCGCCGACGCGCTGGTGCTGGATATCAAAACAGGTCGCGGGGCTTTCATGCGTGAACAGGCGCAGGCGGAGGAACTCGCCCTGCTGCTCGCGCGTGTGGGACGCCATTTCGATCTGCCGACCGTCGGAATCATCACTGACCAGGACGAGCCGCTCGGCCGGGCCATCGGGAACTGGCTGGAGGTCGTCGAAGTGGTCGACTGTCTCCAGGGACGGGAGACGGCGGACCTGATGGATGTGACATATGCGCTGGCGGGTCTGATGATACATGTCGGCCGGAAGGCGCAATCCGTGCGCGAAGGAATCGCCGTCGCACGAGACGTGGTGCGGCGTGGACTGGCGTTCGAGCGCTTCATGCAGCTCGTGCGGGCGCAGGGAGGCGATACGGCCTATATCGAAGATACCCTTGCCTACCGCAACGCGGATGCGATCGTGGAAGTCGCCGCGGACCGTGCGGGCGTCGTCCATTCGATCGATGCACGCCGCCTCGGTCTGCTCGCTTCCGAGCTCGGCGCGGGACGCAGGCAGGTGACCGACGCGGTGGACCACACGGCCGGAATTGTTCTCGCGGTGAAAACCGGAGACCGGGTCGAGGAAGACGACGTGCTCTGCCGGCTCTACAGTTCCTCCGTTCCCGATCTTCCGGCCTGGCGGAATGCGGCCCGCGCAGCGTTTCGCATTGGTGACGGGGAAATCCCTCGCGGCGGGAAGATTTTTTCGTATTTTGATGTGGATACCATCGTTGAATGGAGCGGAAACGCTCCCGCTTCCTGACCCCCGTTCCCGTCCGCCGCGCATCGGATTTCTCGCATCGGATGCCGCGCATTCCGCGATGGTACGGCGCACTGCTTGTTGTAATCAGCCTGATGCCCGTATGAAGCGATTGCTCCTTATTCCCATCCTCTTTTTCCTCCTTCAGCCCGCGGCTGCGCTGCAGGCCCAGGTCTGGAATGAAGTGCGCATCGTTCGCGTGGACACCACCAATTTCCCCTCGGTCAAGGTTCACGTTCGGGCATTCTGCGCCGGGCAGCAGAGCAGCAACATCAATCCCGTCAAGATCCGTATTTATGAAGACGGCGTGCTGAAAACCATGCAGGGATCCCTGCAGTGTCCCGCGCAGACCGTCCCGGTATCCATCGCGCTCGCGCTGGACCGCAGTGGCTCGGTTGCGGGTACCGCGCTCTATAAAATTCAGGAGGGCGCGTTTCGCCTGGTCGAACTCATGCAGTCGCATACAAACGGCGACGACGAAGTGGGCCTGCTCAGCTTCGGCGACGACGTGACCACGCACATGCCGATGACCACGAACCTGGTCGATCTGTTCGAGGCCATCAACAAGATTTATCCCAGTGGTGAAACGGCGATGTTCGACGCCATCATCGAAGCGCTCAACGAGGTCGCGACCAACGGCAGCAACCCGATCAAGGCCGTGGTGGTGATCTCGGACGGCGGAGACAACAAGAGCGTCGCCACGCTGCAGCAGGTGATCGCGCTCGCGCGTCAGCTGGGTATCCCCGTCTACACCATCGGCATCTCCTACATCGACAACCAGGCGGAACTCGGTGTGATGAAGTCCATCGCCGATTCGACGGGCGGGACCTTCCTTACCGTCGACCATCCCGACGACATCGCAGCCACTTTCGCTTCGATGATGTCGCACGTCTCCAGTGGCGCGAATGACTGCACGTTCCAGTATCTGTCAGACTGCCCGGACGGAACGCGCCGGAAGCTGACGATCATCGCGGAGGCCTGCGGGCTCGCGGACACGGTCGAAGTCTACTTCACCGCACCGCTCGATCCCAACCTGCCGGTGTATTCCGTCACCTTCGACAGCACGTACGCCTATGAGCGCGGCTCGATGCTGATCCCGGTGAGCATACACGCGGACACCCCGGGAACCGTGGGACGCGTGGATTTCAAAATTCTCGAGCGTCCCCCGCTGACCTTCCAGGAGATCATCACCACGGGCTATCTCGCCCAGCAGGGAACGGTCTCGCATCAGATCGTAGGCGATTCGCTCATCGTCAGTGTGGTCGGTCCGCTGCCGGTCAGCGGGAGTACGACGCTGATGAAAATCCGTTACGCCACGCCGCCGGTGGGGAAGGACACCGTGTTCTGGTACCCGGCTTATTATCTCGACATACAGAGCGACGACTGCGTGCGCTATGACGGTGAGACGAACAAGGTACTGATACTCAAACGTCCCGGACTCGATATCGTATGCGGCGATTCCCTGCACGTGGAATGGGACGAAGGCAACGGCGCTTTCATCAGTGACGAGGTGACCGTCGGCATCGCGGTGCAGAACAACTCTGCGCTCTCCGCCGAGAATACACGCGTCACCATCGACGTGCCCCCCGGCATGGAACTCGTCTCCGGGACGCCGACCGTCATGCTGCCGCAGAATCCGCTGCCTCCCGGACAGAGCGGCCTGGTGCAGTTCACGCTGCGGGTCCTTCCCGCAGATTCCGCCCGCACCTACCGCATCTGCATCGAGGTGCAGCCCGACAGCGGACGCGTGACCACCTGCTGCAAGATGATCACCGTCGAGGCGGCAAAAACCGCGCTCGAAGCGGAATGCAGCATGCCCGACCGCATCATCTGGAGCGACAGCCTCGACCGCTTCGTGCCGGACGTCTTCCCCGTCTCGGTGCGCATACGGAATTTCAGCGACCTCGAGGCCAGGAATATCCCGGCCTGGATCCACGTACCGCCCGGCTTCGCCGTCGACAGCACGACCCCCATCAATACACTGGTACAGCCTTCTGTCCTGGGGCGCTCCGATACCGGCGTCGTCACCTGGATGGTGCGTCCCCTCGAGCGGCCGACCTCGGAACTGACGAAATTCTGTATCAAGGTCGCAGCCGGCCGCGATACGGCCATCTGCTGCCAGGACGTGTTCATCGAAGCCTCACCGGTACGGGCCCGGTTGAGCTGCAGTGATACGCGTGTCCTCGTCTATGACGACGGGACAGGCGAGTTCGATCCCGAGCGCATGCTTATCGTCACGAAGGTGCGCAACCTGGCCCAGCTATCCATGACAGGCGCGCGCGGCCATATCCAACTGCCGCCTTTCCTCGAACTCGACAGCGGGGAATTTCCTTCCAAGGATTTCCCGAACAGTGCCGTCATTCTTCCGGGAGACAGCGCGGAAATCAAGTGGGTGGTGGTCGCGAAGCGTCCCCCGAGCGCACCGGCCGCCATCTGTGTCAACATCACCGCCGAAAATTATCCCGGTGCGCAATGCTGCACGCAGCTGGACATACAGACGGTGAACGCCATTCCCTCGATGACCTGCGCACTCGATGCGCCGGACACCATCCGCTACGTGGCAGGGAGTTACGTTCCGAACCCGTTCACGCTGCAGCTGCACGTGGAGAACAACGGGGACACGCCGGCGAAAAACGTCTTCGCCGCACTGCTCCAGGGGGAAGATCTTTCGATTGACGCCACCGACCAGGCCCTGAAGCTCCTGACCGATTCCCTCGCGGCCGGCACGGACATCGACGCGAGCTTCCGTGTCCGCGTCCTTGATCGTGCGCTCAGCCGATACGATACACTTCGGGTCACGGTGTACGCAGCGAACGGCGGCGCCGTCGTCTGCGAGAAAGTCGTATTCATCGAGGCGGTACGCGGTCCAGTACTCGAACTCAGCTGTGATGGTCCGGATTCGCTGGTCTTCGACGATGCGCTGAACATGTATCAGCCCACACCGTTCGGCATTCAGCTCGAAGCCCGTAACGTCGGCACAGCCGTCGCGGACTCCGTGGTTGCGGAAATCCTTCTTCCCGCAGATATCACGCTTGCCGTGGGTGAACAGGCGGCCAAGCTGCTTACGCCCTCGACGCTCCCGGTCAACGGCAGCGGCGTCGCGGGCTGGCAGCTCCGCGCGGTGCCGCGCACGGAGGACCGCATCGACACCATACGCGTACAGGTCAAGGCGCGGGGGAAGAGTCTCCAGCAGACCGAGCCCTGTCCCATTGCGATCTTCATTCCGGCCGCACGGGAAGCCGCGCTCGATCTCAGCTGCGAGGTGCTGCGCCAGGCCGGGCCGAACGATACGGTGGTCGTCGCCGCGGGCCTGACGAACAACGGTTCGGCGACCGCATACGACGTCGCCGTACAGGTGCAGTTCCCCGCCAGGCTGCAGCTCGCACCCCCGACGCAGTCGCGCACGCTTACCGCGGATTCCATTCGTCCCGGGGAGACGCTGCGCCATTTCCGCTGGACCTTCGTCGCCGAACGCGGCGCGCTGCAGGACAGTGTGGACGTCTGCTTCAACGTGACAGCGCGCTTCCACACGCCTCTCACTTGTTGTGTCACCGTGCGCATTCCACCCGCGCAGACAGGCGGATACACCGTCGACTGTGACATTCAGCCCGATACGGTCTTCGTC
>JAVVFP010000643.1:0-1897 GCA_032250495.1 Bacteroidota bacterium
GCTTCCGCATCGCCGCGAGAAAGAGCGTCGATATCGGCTGCGTGCGGCTGACGGAGAAGTATCTCCATCACACGCCGCCGACGGCGGAGGAAATCGACGCGCTGCTCACGCATATCGACGACGCGCTGGCGCTTTACCCGGATTTCGACCCGGGAGGGACGAAGGTTGTGGGCGTGGCCGGAACGGTCACCACGCTCGCGGCGGTGGAAATGGGACTGCGGGAATACGACGGCGCGGCGATCAGCGGTTTCCGCCTCGAACGTGAAATGATTCAGCAGCGCTTCGAGCAGTTCCGGCAGCTCTCGCGCGAGCAGCTGCAGGATGCGATGCATATCGATCCCGGTCGCGCGGACATCATCCTCGTGGGAGTCGGGATTCTGAAACGCCTGACCGAGCGCAGGGACATTCCCGCCATCACGGTTTCGGAACGCGGACTGCGCTACGGCATCGCGTTGCGCGAGTGGGAGCGGCACATGGAACATCCCGCCCGCTAGCCGGGGAGCATTTCCCGCAGCACCCCGAGCACGCGCCTGCTCCCCTCTTCGACATCCTCCTCCGTCGTCGTTGCGCCGAAAGAAATGCGCAGCGTCGCCGCGCCGGTGGCCTCGTCGTGCCCGATTGCACGCATGACATGAGAGGCCTGCACGCTGCCCGACGCGCAGGCCGAACCGCCGCTGACCGAAACGCCCGCCAGGTCACAGCTCAGCAACAGCATCGCGCCATCCACGGCGCAGACATCGGCAGGAAAGGACACGCTCAAAATATTGGGCAGCACTGCCTCGTCCGCGTCCTGGTTGACGAGCAGCTGCGGGAAGGCGTCCAGCAGACGATCCCGGAAACGCGTCCTGTACCCGGTCCACCGCGCATGCCGCTCCTCCCTCTCGGCCGTGGCCAGGCGCGCCGCCTCGCCGAAGGCCACGATACCCGCCACATTTTCCGTTCCGCCGCGTCGTCCCCGCTCCTGTCCCCCTCCCACGAGAAACGCTTCGGCATCGACACCGCTTCGCACGTACAGCGCGCCCACTCCCTTGGGACCGTGTATTTTGTGTGCGGACATCGCGGCGAAATCGACCTGCGCGGCATGAATGTCGACGGGCAGCTTGCCGGCGGACTGCACGATGTCGGAATGAAAGAGCACGTCCTGCTCCCGCAGGAGTGCGCCGACCTCCGCGAGAGGCAGTATGCCCCCCGTTTCATTGTTCACATGCATGAGGCTGCAGAAAACCGTGTGCTCCCCAACCGCGCCGCGAAGGTCCTGCACTCGGGCGACGCCGCCCGGAGTGACAGGAAGCAGATCGACGCGCGCGCCCCGCTCCGCCCGTTCCTCCAGCGGCATATGCACCGCGTGATGCTCAGCGGGTGAACTGAGGATGCGCATGTCCGCCGGCTCCGTGATCGCACGCAGCGCCATGTATATCGCGGCGTTGTCTCCTTCTGTTCCGCCGGACGTGAAGATGATTTCCCGCGGATCCGCGCCGATCATGGCGGCAACGTATTCACGCGCACGCTCGACGGCGACGCGGGCCTCGCGTCCGTGGGCATGCGTACTGGAGGGATTGCCATGCTGCTCGCGCAGCCACGGAAGCATGGCGTCCACCACCTGCGGGAGCAGGGGCGTCGTGGCGGCGTTGTCGAGGTAGATGCGTCTCATTCCATATCCTTTCCGTGTTGCGGCAGCAGGGAAACGTCGCCGGCGAACACCGCCTCGCGTTCTCCCTGTTCGTTCTCCACGACGAGGCTGCCATCCGCGCCGAGGTCCACGGCACGCAGGCGTCGTCGTCCCTGTTCGTCCTCGATTTCGACGTCGGATGGAAACATGTCCGATGCCTCCTTCCATTCCGCGAGCAGCCGGGAGTTTCCCTCCCGCGTCCAGCGCGCGTAGAGCGTGGACAGGCTG
>JAVVFP010000059.1:0-10929 GCA_032250495.1 Bacteroidota bacterium
CGACGGGCATGACGCTGCTGGTGCTCGCCCTCGTCACCCTCGTCCTCGAGCGCCTCGCCGCCGAGCGCGTGCGAAAAAAAACCCGCCGCCTGCAGTTCGACCAGTAAACCCTTTTCCGCCCGGAAGTGTTATCATTCCCGGAGTCCATCCATCATACCGCGCTGCGGGGATGCTGTCCGTTTCCGCACGGAAGTTCCGGGATCGCATGAAAGCACTCTGTTCATTTCAAATACTGCGAGGCACATCATGAAAACCACCGTTACACTCATCACGCTGATCCTCGTATTCGCCGCGCCGCGCGCGCAGGCGCAGGAGAAGGCGGACGGACCTGTCGATGGCTGGAACAACACGCTCGTGACCGGTCTCAATCTCACGCAGGTGACTCTGCACAACTGGACGCAGGGCGGTGAGAACACGCTGGCCTGGACCTTCCTGGTAAACGGGAAATTCCTGTACCATCAGCCGGACTGGAAGTGGAACAACACGCTGAAGATCGCCTACGGGAAGACCAAGCTGGGAGACGACGACTTCCAGAAATCAGAGGACGAGCTGTTCTGGGAGAGCGTGTATTCGCGCAACATCGGCTGGAAAATCGATCCCTACGTGGCCAATCAGCTGCGCACGCAGTTCGACGACGGCTATACCGTCACGGAGGATGAGGACGGACAGGAAGTGCGCACGCTTTCCTCTGGTCCCTTCGATCCGCTGTACCTGATACAGTCCGCCGGTTTTACCTACACGCAGGGCGAGGCATTCTTCACACGCCTCGGTATCGCGTTCAAGGAAACCTTTTCCTCCGCGGACTTCGGCTTCGCTGATGATCCGGACACGGACGGTGAAATCGAGGATTTCCGTTTCCAGACAGGTGTCGAATCCGCCACGGGCGTGAAAGTCACCGTGATGGAAAACATCATCTACACATCACAGCTGAACCTGTTTTCCGCTTTCAACCAGATGGATGTCTGGGATGTGCGCTGGGACAATACCATCAACGCGAAGGTGAACGACTTCGTGACCGCATCGCTGAATGTTATGGTCGTCCATGAAATCGCGCAGACGCGCCGTACGCAGGTCAAGCAGGCAATCTCGCTGGGATTGCGCTACTCACTGCTGTAACTCCGCCGCAGTACCGGCGCGGAGTGGGTCAGCGCAGGACGCTCAGGCCCGTGCTGTCCGTCCATGTCGTCCCACGCCGCAGGTTGCGGACGACGATGCGGAGCAGGTACTGTCCCGCGGGAAGTGTCGCCGTGTCGAGCGGCTGGCTGTGCGTTCCCGCCGCGCGCTCGAGGACGGGGGTGCGGAGTAGTTCGCGTCCCAGAGCGTCGTACACCACGGCCACGACCTCGTGCATGCTCCCGGGTGCGTCGCCAAGCCGGTAGCGAAGGGTGCTGGCGCTGCCGGCGGGAACGGGGTTCGGGTAATTCTGGAAGAGCCTGTATGCCCCGGCTGTAGCGGGCGGCTCTTTCACGCCGGTGACCAGGGGGAAAAAGGCGCTGTCGGAAAGAAGCAGGACGCGGGACTGGTAGGGGAGAAGGTCGACGGTGAAGGAGGCGAGTTCGTCACGGGTCACGGAGAAGGTGGAATCGGCCAGCATGTCGTTCATGTAGTACGTGCGGCCGCTTTCAAGTGCAGCGCCCAGGTCGAGCGCGCTTTCATCGACGGTCATGGTGACGGTGAGCGCGCGGTCGCGGAAGCTTGCGGCGGTTATGATGTTTTCATCCATCGCGGGACGCAGGAAACTGTACACGCCGGGCGAGCCGTTTTCCACGCGCGTCATCCGCGGCGAGCGCAGGGCGGGATATTCGCTGCGCAGCGTGATGAGTTCGCGGTAGAAGTCGAAGAAGTCCGGCCGCGGCGCGACAACGAAATCGATGCGGTTGCGCCGGCCCTTCCAGCCGACCTCCTGTCCCGCATACAGCATGGGAATGCCCGGCGCGGTGAGCATGACCGCGGCGCCGGGTTTCGTGCGATCGGTGCTGCTCGAGAACAGTTCGGCGATGCGCGTCTCGTCGTGATTTTCCATGAAGCGGAAATAATGCGCGTTGGGGCCGGTGTAGTGGTTGTAATTCTCGTTCGGGGAAAAATTCTTCGTACGGTCGTGCAGGGCGTCGACGTCGCCGGCCGCGAGGCTGCTCTTGATCTGGCCGTACCAGGACCAGTCGTAGGCCGCGTCGAGTGCGCCGCCGCCGTCGGCGTAATTGATTTCGGAGCCGAAGCCGGTCCCGTCGGTTTCCCCGAGCAGCAGGACTTCGGGTTTGTAGCGCTTGATATCCTGGCGGAAGCCGCGCCACCACATCGCGTTGCCGTAGCGGTTCTGCGGTCCCCAGTACACGTCGAGGCGGAAGCCGTCCGCCCGCCGGTCCACGAGCCAGTGACGGTAGACATCCATCATCGCGCGCCGTGTCTCCGGCTCGGAGAGATTGAGATTCGGCAGCGTCCAGTTCGAGTAACGGGTGTAAAGCGGGTAGCCCTCCTCCGTGACGATGCTCTGGCCGAGGCCGCGGTCATCGCCGAGGAGGCGCGTTTCGATGAAGGGACGATAGATCGAGTAGTTGCCCCAGCGACGGATGTCCTCTACCCAGGGATGTGCTTCATGCACGTGATTCGGCGTGATGTCGAGGATGATGCGCATGCCGTGGGCGTGCACGCTGTCGACCAGCTCGTCGTAATCCGCCAGCGTGCCGATGCTTTCGTCCACATCGTAGAAATCGATGATGCTGTAGCCGGCGTTGAATGAATTGATGCTGCCCGGGTTGTCCATGATCGGCATCAGCCATAAGGTATTCACACCGAGTTCGCGAAGGCGTGGCAGTCCCTCGATCACGCCGCGGAGGTCGCCGTCGGAGGAAAAGGCGGGGACGAAGATCTCGTACACCACCGCGTCGCGCACCCAGGAGGGATTGCCGTTGATCGCGCCGAAGGTGGGATTGCCGCCGTCGGCGGGTACGCGGACGAAGTTGCGGGCGATGCCGGTGTTCTGCGCGGGATCGGTGGCTTCGAGCGTGAAGTAATACTCCCCTGGAGTCGCGGGTGCTGCGAAGGTAATCAGTCCGCCGTCGCGGTCGATGTTCAGCGCAGCGGGATTGCGGTCGTCCTCGGAGCGCCAGCGGTAGCTGAGCGCGTCGCCGTCGGGATCCGTGCTGGCGGCCGCGTTGAGGGAAATGTTTCCACCCGCGAAGCCGAACTGGATGACGGGCTTCGGCGCATGGTCGACGAGTCGGCGAATGGTGCGCGGTATGCTTTCCACCGGCTGCAGGTCCTTGACGCCGCGCGCGACGAAGACATTGTCACCTTCCACGAGATCGGCATCGGCGAAGAAGCGTTCCCCGACCACGGTGGTCTCCACCGTATCCCCGCCCTCACGAAGGACCATGACGTCCGTCACACCCGCGGAGGCGATGTAGCCCTCGAGCTGCGCCTGCGCACGATGGGTGCCCGGGTGATCGCGGGTCAGCCACTGCAGTTCCGCCGTCAGCAGCGTAAAGCGCACCGAATCGCTGCTTTCCCCGATACCGTCACCGACGGTGAGCGTGAGGACGTGATTGCCGTCCGCCATGCCGGTGAGCGTACGCGCATATCGGCCGGTCACCGGGTCGTAACCGGCACCGAAGCCCGCGATCGCCTTGCCGTCGAGCAGGATCACCATGCCGCCGGCGTCGATCGGATGTCCGACGGCGGGGAAGATGTCCGCGCGCAGACGCACCGAGTCGCTGGTGAGCACGGGACCGTTTTCTATGCGGAGGTGGAAGACCGTCGGTCGCCGCACGTGAATGATGCTGTTCCCGAACTCTCCGTAGATGCGGGGATTGAGCGGATCGGCCAGCCAGCCGTCTGATTTTCCGTCATGATTGAACTTGTACTGGTAGGCGCCGTCCGGCCCCGATCCGCCACCCACCTCCAGCCGCACGGTTTTCTCCCAGCTGCCGTCGGGCTGCTTGTCCATGGTCCATCGCGGTCCCGGATTGATCACCCCGCCGTTGTTGTCGGCCCAGTTATTGAATTCCCCGGCCAGGTGCACAAAGGTCGGGTTTTCGGCGGTGGCGTAGCGGAAGGTCACGTCCACGCTGTCCTGCGCCGCGAGCGGCGCGGATGACAGGGTGAGCAGCAGGAGCAGGAATGCAGTGCGCATGGAAGTATCGTTTTTGTTGAGAAACAACCGTACTTCCATAATGCATATGCGCGGTACAAAGTTCAACCGCAGCACGTCCGTCCGCGCGGGAACGCGCCGCAGAGCGCATTCCGTCGCAGAGCGCATTCCGCCGCAGAGCGCATTCCGCCGGAGAGCGCATTCCGCCGCAGAGCGCATTCCGCCAGTTCGCCACCGAAAAGCCCGCTTCCGATGACCAATTCCGCCGTCACGGGACGGAAAAAGGGGCAAGAACAAATTTAATACACCCTAAAATTATTTTTTAGGATGTGTTAAAATCGTGAAAGCGCCGTATTACCGATGAGGACGCACTGTTTTTGGCATGAAAGGTCAGGAAGCTGCGCCGGTTGCGTCGATTCAGTGCAGAAAATGTTGTGATCAATGAGGAAAAGCAGTAAAACCATGGAATATCCTCTTCAGAAGTGTGTAGTAAAAACCCTAGATAAGCTCATAAAAATCAATGCGCTGTTCTTAATATATGATTAAATAGGCAGCTAATGACATATTTTTCCACAAAAATACGGAAATAGGGTCTTGACTATAGGGAGCTGGATACGTATTCTTGTCCCGGGACACAGAATAAGAACACGGTCGCAAGATCTGAATATGAACACAAAACATTCAATACTGAACTTCTCGTGCCGCGAAAGCGCACGGCAGCGGAGCACCGGACATAAGGGAGACGGGGACAGGGGAGAGCGTCCGGACAGGGAACGGGGAAATAATCCGTCGAAGCGTGCGCGCCACGCGATGTTCAGTACTGATGCCGCAAACGGGGAACTCCCGCAGTCCGGAGCGCAGCAGGAAACAGTGCATGCGTTTCGCTGCCGCCTCGCGACGGGGATGTCCGGTTTTGACGCCATGCGCTGCATGGCGGAGAAATTCCGGGCTGCGGGAGTATGCGGTCACCGGTTTTTCAGCCCCCATGCAATTGGCGACACCACGCAACGGACCGGACACACCGAGGGAGGGTGTGTCGCAGGGAGCGGTCCTGCGTCAGGGGACGACTGCAGCGTCCCGGTTTCGCCATCCTCGCCATGGGGCGCATCCTCGCCATGGGGCGCATCGTGCGGCGGGAGCTGAGGGTAGCCGGAGCTGAGGGCAGCCGGAGAAGAGGCCGGCGACAGCCGGACTTGACGACAGCCGAGGTCGGCGATAGCCGAGGTCGGTGACAGCCGAGGTCGGTGACAGCCGGACTCGACGACAGCCGAGGTCGGGGAGGAAGGGAAGCACGTTCAGGGACACTTAAAGGAAACAACACATGATCACGCGCATCGCAATACTGCTCACCCTGCTGTTCTCCGCGGCCGCCTGCACCGAAGACGTTCCGCAGCCGGCCGAACCCGACACCCCCGAAATCCTGCCCCTCGACACCGTCAGCCATGACTTCACCTGGGAATACGATACCGTGGGGATACAGTATTCGAATATACAGGGTGTCGCAGCGGTCGCGGAAAATGATGTGTGGGTGTCGGGACGATTCTATGATTTCGTCGAGATGGATGAACCGAACAAGATGCCTGTAGGCAATGCCGCGCACTGGAACGGGAAGGAATGGACCTATCACGGCTTCAACGCGCTCGGTATCGAGAGCTGGTATCACCTCGACAACGCGGCCGCCTTTGGACCCGACAACGTCTGGATCTGCGGTGGCTCGCCCTTCCGCTGGGACGGCGCGCAGTGGAAAAATTACATGTACGACGACTTTTACTTCCACAGCGGCATACTGGATATCTGGTCTTCCCCCGATCAGCAGCATGTCTGCGTCGTCGGGTTGAAGAATTCCTGCGCACGCTATTCCGCGGCGGACGATGCCTTTCACTGGGTGGACATGCCCTACCCGGGCAATCTCTACGGTGTCACCGGCAGCGAGGACGGCACGATGTACATCGCGTCCGGCAATCCGGACAACGGCGCTGGGTATGTCTACAGGATGTCACCGGAGGGAGAGGTCGATGTACACTATCTCAGCGGGATCGGTCCTGTCCAGCATGTGTGGTTGATCAGGGACACGACGTACATCGGTTCTCGGAGGAGCATTTATCGCAAAGTGGACAGGCCATTTCAGGACGTGGAGCATGTCATCAGTGCGCAGCATAATTTCTCCGACATCGTCGCAGCCGCACCGAACAATATCTTCGCTGTGACCTGGTTCAATTACTTCCTCCACTACAACGGCTCCACCTGGGAGGAGGTGCATTTCGACTATCCGAAGCTGGTGTCGGTGCACGACGTTTCCGTCACGGGAAAGCACGTCTACATCGTCGGCTTCACACCGGAGCAATACTGCCTCGTCATACACGGGACGCGACACTGAAAAGTGCCGCTCTCCAGGGAGAACAATTCAACAACATCACTGGGAGGATGTCGTGAAACGGACATCATTGTATCTGCTCGTCACGTTTTTCTGGATGCTCATGCTCCGCGCACTGCTGCTCGCGCAGCCGCTGCAGGCGCAGTCGCTGCAGGCGCAGTCGCTGCCACAGGTCGAACACACGCAGGGCATGCATCAGTATATCGTCCGCGAAGCCTTCGCGCTCCTGCAGCGCGAGCGGCCGGGCCTGGCCATGAAGCTGGCCGATCACATCGGGGAAGGTCAGGCGGGGGAGCGTCCCTGGCAGCTGGCCACTGTCCTTGCCGGGACCTACCGCGAGGACTGCGAGGACATCGTCTACGGCCACGGGGGCAGCGAGCGCGCGCTGTGGCCGCAGATAGAGATCAACACGCCCGGCCCCTGCATGGAGGAAATCTACGACCGCTTCCGCAATGAGCTGCTGGCGCATGAGGACATCGCCGCGGGACTGGTGACGATCTCACATTTCTGGGATCCCGATGCGCAGGACAATTACGTGGGAAAGGACGGCATCGCGGTCAGCGCGACGGGACTGCTCTCCTGCCTGTCCACCCCCAACCAGACCGTCACCATCAAGGTGCAGGTCAACGCCTGGGACAAGATGCAGAAGCTGGCGCGTCCCAACGGTACGGCGATACGGGATTACTGGTGGACAGCGCTGGAACGCATGTACGACGCCAACAGCAACCTGGTCTGCGTGCTGCCGGCGCATGACGGCAGCGGGCGGCCCATGCTGCTGCGCTACGCAACGCTGGAAGAGCTGCACAATACGGGGTCATGCAGCATACAGCTCCCGGGAGAAAGCGTCTGGCGTGCGGTCGTGCTCACCGAGCAGCAGCGGAAACAGTATGTCTGGGAGATTTTCGGACGCATGTGTCACCTCCTGGCCGACATGAGCGTTCCCGCGCATACGCATAAGGACATGCACATGGGCAATGTCGTGGTGGAACAGGAAATCGAGAAACTGGGCATATCGCTGGGGACGGTGAAGCTCACCGTGTGGGATGAGGACAGTTACGAAGGGTGGGTGGGCAATCCCGTCGCCCGCTTCTGGACCGCGTCGATGATACGTGATGGACTCATCGACCTGAGCGGCGTCGGCGACCCGCTGCATTACCTGATGTCCACGATGCGCAGCCGCGCCGCGAGCTTCGCTTCCGACGACTTCGACGGAACGGGAAGCTACCTCGGCATTCCCCGCTACCTCGCGGAAATCCCCGATCGTCACAATGCCTCCGGCCGGCAGATCGATTACATCAAGCACGGATTGCTCTGCGCCGTGCGCGACAACACGCTGCCGTACGCCATCCGTGCCACGGCGACGCTGATGGCCTGGTTTGCCTCGCGCCTCGACATGCCCGAGCATTACGTCGTGCGCAACGTCGGCACCGCGGGCTACGACGATTTCTTCGTGCGCGACAGTTTCCGCGACCCCTTTCCCGTGAGCGGCACGCTTTCGGGTACCTCCTTTTCGAAGCAGGCGGGCGACGAACTTTCGCTGCGCGCCCACACCGATCCGCATGTGACGACGAATGCGAAATTCAGGTTCTGGAAGGACGACGCGAAGCGGACAACGACACTGCATCAGTTTGATGATTACGTTGCAGAAAATCTGAAAACTGCGGAAGCAGATTACGAGTTCGCACACACGCACAATCTCCCTGTTCTTCAGGACCTGGATGAACTGGGAATGCCGCTGCACCAGGTGTACCCGGCGTTTCGCAATCCCTGGCAGGTCGACAAGCGCTACGTCGACGCGTGGATCCTGCCGCAGCAGGAAATGTTCGGGGATTACCGTCCCTATCCCTCCCCGACATATAACGGGGGACTGTTTTTCGGCTGTTACGATCCGGCGAAACCGGAACACGGCTACTACTCGGTGCGGGCCTCGAATGTGCTCGAACGCGCGTCGCTCGCACACAAGGCGGGAGAGCTGGAACCCGGCGATTACGCCTTCATAGACTGGGAGGCGATCTGGGCGGGCATGTACGACGATCCCCAGAATGCGCAGCAGCCGCCGCATCCGGCGTACCCGGAGCCGGAGCAGTACGACACGAAAATCGTGGATTTCATCCAGCCCGGTGCATCGGTGTTCGCGCATTACAAGGCACATCGCACCGCGGCGCTGCAGTCCCCGCCGACGCGCAGCAATTCGCAGCGCCGCGTCGCGGGGGACGATGAGTCCGTGAAGCACGCAGTATACGAGAGCAGCGGCCGCATCTGGTATCTGCGCAGCAGCGACGGCGGAAGCAGCTGGTCCGGTGAAATGCTTGTCAGCGACATGGGTGTGCAGGCCGCGCGGCCATCTGTCGCGGCCCGTGGCGCTTCTGCCTGGATCAGCTACGTCGCGGACGGACACGTGGTTCTTCGCGTGCAGACCGACCGCCGGTGGGAGACCGTGTACCGCGCGCCGGTGGCGATGTCGACGCAGAGCGCGCCCGTCGTCGCCGTACTCGACTCCTACGAGGGCGCCCGCGCCCGCGGCATGGTCGTCTGCCTGGTGTGGGAGGACGATCACGTGCTGAAATTCGCTGTGCTCGACGGACCGAACGTACTCGTCGACGACCAGGTACTGGTTCGCGGACATCAGCGGGGCAGTGCCGTGGATCAGCCGCGCTATCCGAGCATCGCGTCGAGTACCATGCCGTATGCCAGGCCGACGTTCGACCATGGTTTTCACATCGCATGGATAGAGAACGGATCGATTTACTACTGCCGTCTCGGTATCGACCGCGCCGTCTCGCCGCCGCTGCTGCAGGGATGGTCCGCTGGTGGTGGCGCCGTCACCGAATCCGTGCACGCCAGCACCGGGAGCGTGGGAGCGCTGTATCCCGCGCGGCATGCGCCGAGCATCACGGTCACCGGGAAGGGAACGGTGCATGTGAGCTTCGACGTGGTAAGCAGCTGGTCCGGCTGGCCGCAGGTGGGTGCGGGTCCGGGCGGACTCCCGAGCAGCTTCGTCCTTCGCGAACGTCCCCTGCCCACACTGCTGGGACCGACCTGGCGTACGACGACGACGGTGGTGAGCAGCAACAACAACGCCGCGCAGCTGTGCAGTCCCAGCATCGCCGCCTGTCCGGGGAGCGGAACGCAGGGAAGCAAATCCAGCGGACTGCGCATCGCATACAACGATCGTCCGGGCATGATCAGCGTCGCCAGGCTCGAAGGTACGCTCGATATCCGGGCGCATGAAGACGGTTGCGATCCGAGCATGACTGTCTGGGGCAGTGGCCCCGAAGAACTGCTCGATCTCTACAGCATCGATGCGGCGCATCCCTATGACTGGCATGTGCTGTCCTCGCGCCGCAATCTCGCGAAAACAACGGACCTCACGCTGCTGCGCCAGCGGCAGCTGCTGATGAAACAGGGGGAATCGATCGCTGCGCTGGGGTTGTCCGCAATGCGGCTGTCATCGGCCACGGGTGATGAGCGACAGCTGGCGTGGGACCCCGCGCACGATTCCCTCGTCGCAGGTATCGAGACACCGCTGCAGGCGAAATTGCGCAGCGCACGTTTTACGCCCATGGAGGGGGACCATCTTTGCCTCACGGTCGAACGCTTCGCGCAGCGCGCCGAGGACGCGAACGCGGAAGTGCTGCTCAGCATCACGGATGCGCACACCGACGAGCTGCTGCGGAGCGAACGCTGGCCGGTACGGGGTTTCGCGTCAGGGGAGGCCGTGACCACCGAGCGCATCGATCTGACGACGTTCCGCGGTCTGACACTGCGCGTCTCGGCCGGTGTGCGCATGCAGGGAGAAGAGTGGGACGTCGCGGTCGTCGACCGCTACGCGCAGGTCGGGGAAGCGGATGTCGACGTGATGGAGAAAGCAGGAGGCGAAGCCGCGGCGCGCGGACCCCGGCTTGCGCAGAACCATCCGAACCCATTCAATCCCTCCACGAGTATTTCGTTTACACTTTTCAGGGAAGCGGAGGTGAAGCTTCGCGTCTACAACCTTCTCGGCAGGCTCGTCGCCACGTTGCGTGACGATGTCCTTCCCGCAGGCGAACATAGCGTGCGATTCGATGCGGGCGCGCTGCCTACCGGCGTGTACATTTACCGCCTCGAAGCGGGCGGCCAGGTGCAGACGCGGACCATGCATCTTCTGAAATAGATTCTGCCGGCAGATTTACCCACCTACCTTACCTCTGCCACGCGAAAGGGCCCCGAATCCTCGGGGCCCTTTCGTACTGTCCTGCGTCCGTACTGACCTGCGTCCGTACTATCCTGCGTCAGGCACCCGCAGGCAGTCCGCGTATCATGATCCCATGATGCGGAGGCGCTCGACCTGGCGCCGCGCGGAGGTGCGGATTTCCAGCAAATACATGCCGGCCTGTATACCGCGCAGGGGAAGTGTGAAAAGCGAAGTGCCTCGGGGTGCACTCAGGGCGGGAAGGCTGAGGACACGGCGGCCGAGCATGTCATGGAG
>JAVVFP010000644.1:0-1895 GCA_032250495.1 Bacteroidota bacterium
CCACTATCCGGCGCTGTTCATCTGCAGCGTTCTCAACAACCAGGGGGGCTACTATCGTCCCGAAGTGTACGTGCAGGAAGCACGACGCCTGGGACTGCGCGTGCTGCTGCCGGAGGTGAACGTCAGCGACGAACTGCACTATTGTCCCGACGACCGCAGCATACAGCTCGGTTTCCTGCATGTGAAAGGCCTCAGCGAGCGCAGCCTGCAGCGGCTGCTGCAGGAGCGCCGGGAAAACGGGAAGTACGCAGGTTTCGACGACTTCCTCGCGCGCTCCGGTTGCGGCTTCGAGGATGCGGGATTGCTCGTGCGCTGCGGGGCCTGCGACGGCTTCGGCGAGGAGCGTCCCGCACTCATGGTACGCACACGCCTGCACTTCAACCGCCAGCGCCGCAGCGAAAACGCGCCCGCCCTGCAGCTGCACTTTACCTCCTTCGACGAGGAACTCACGCAGCTCGAAGCATATTCACCGGCACAGATCGCACAGATCGAAATGGAAACCTTCAGCTACACCGTGTCCACGCACGTGCTTTCGCATTTCGCCGACGAACTGCGCAACACGGTGAAAGCGGACGCGCTCGAACGCTACGTCGGCAGGCATGTGCAGGTGGGAGGCTGGATGATCGCCGCGAAACTGACGCGCACGAAAAAAGGGGAACGCATGATGTTCATCAATCTCGACGACGCGGTGGGACGCATCGACGTCGTGCTTTTCCCGCGCTGCTTCGCGGCCTCGGCGCACCTCCTGCGCTCGGCCGGACCGTTTCTCATCTACGGCCGCGTCGTCAAGGAATACGACGTCATCAATCTCGTCGCCGAACGCGTCTCCCTGCTCAGAAAGGAGTAAGCGCCACTGCTCCCCGAAACACCGGCGGAAAACAGTTCCCATACGTGAAATACAGGACCGGGGAGCCCGGTGGCTGTCAAAACCAGGGAGTGACCGGCGAGTCAGAAAAGTGACCAATGGGTCAGAAAAGTAACTGGCGAGTTCCGGGAATTGACTCTGCTCAATTTTCCGGTGGCGCCATGAATTCCGGGCCGACGGGATCTTCGATATGCGCTGCGAGGATGCGGTCTACTTCCTGCATGTCCACTTCGGCGAGTTTCCAGCCCGAGACGTTGCTGACCCTGTCGAGCTGCGACGGTTTCCGCGCCCCCCAGAGCGCGACATCCGCGCCGCTGTCGAGCAGCCAGCGCACGGCGAATTCGAGCACGCCGACATCATGCTTCTCACGCGCCCACCTGTCGAGTTCCGCCGTGGCGGCGAGGTACTGTGCAAAGCGGGGGGAGCGGAATTTCGGGTCATTGCGTCGGAGGTCTCCTTTCGGGAAGCTGCTGTCCTCGCGGAGCGTCCCTGCGAGCAGTCCCCGGCAGAGCGCGCCGTAGGCGAGCACGGCGATGCCGTGTTCCCGGCAGTAGGGCAGGTGCTGCTCCTCGATGCCGCGTTCGAAGATGTTGTACGGGGGCTGCAGCACGTCGAGCGTCGCCGCGTCGCGGAAGCGCTCCATTTCCTCCGGCGCGTAATTACTGACGCCGATGGAGCGGATTTTCCCTTCCTCCCTGAGCTGCTGCAGGGTCGCGGCCGTTTCCTCGAAGGGGACGGCAGCGTCCGGCCAGTGCACCTGGTAGATGTCGATGACATCGGTGCGCAGTCTGCGCAGGGAATCCTCGACCTCGCGTCGGATCCGTTCTGGGGAGGAGTCGCGGCGGATGCCGTCTTCCCAGTCGAGTCCCACCTTGGTTGCGAGGACCAGGTCGTCGCGTCTGCCGCTTTCGGCCACCGCTTTTCCGACGATTTCCTCGCTCTGTCCCTGGCCGTAGATCGGCGCCGTGTCGATGAGCGTAATGCCGCGGTCGATGGCGCTGCGGACGGTGGCTTCGGCCTCGCGCTGTTC
>JAVVFP010000060.1:0-10891 GCA_032250495.1 Bacteroidota bacterium
CCGTTGTGAAAAATGTATGGCTCCGCCGTGTGGTCGGAACCTGGCAGCGCTGCTGCCAGACACAAAGATACGAATATCCCTTGACACATTGCGAGAAATTTCACGTATGGAGAACCCCTTGTAAAAACAGGGCTTAGGGGTGGAAAAACAGGGCGGAGGGGTGTCAGCGAAGCAGCAGGATGCGGCGGTGCAGGGTGCCGGCGGCGCTGCGCATACGCACGAAATAGCTGCCGCTGGGCAGCGAAGCGGCGTTGAGGACGCTGCTATGCGTGCCGGAGGAGCGGGGACCGTCGACGAGGACGGCGACCTCGCGTCCCATGGCGTCATGCACGCTGATTCGCACGTGCTGATCCGCGGGAAGTGACCATTCGATCGTGGTTACGGGATTGAAGGGGTTGGGGCGGTTGGGTCCGAGGCGTGGGAGGCCGACGGCGATGACATTTTTCAGGTACTGGTTGCAGAGGCTGTCAATTTCCACGGCACCGTCGACGATGCGGGCGCGGGGATTCCCCGCGTTACTGAGGTCGCTCGCGTTGAAGACGAGATTTTCGACGTCGAGCGGACTGACGGACGGCGTGTCCCACGCGGCGAAGATGCGGATGAACAGCAGTGTTCCGGTGCCGGTCAGCGGCTGTCCGTTTGAAGCCGATATGCGCAGGAGGCCGGGCTGGACCACGGTCATGTCCACGTCGAAGCTCTCGCTGAGCGTGCCGGCGGTCTCGACGCGGTCGGGGATGAGCAGGGTTTCGTCGTAGGAAAGGTCGAAGGCGTAGGACGTGGTACGCGATCCCTCGCGGTTCGTGAACAGTGTAACCGGGAGGTTGCTGTACGCCTGGGAGGGAGCGGTGAGCGTGCTCATGCAGCCGGCCTCGAGCGTGGTGACACCGATGCCGCTGAGCGGGATGGTGATGACCGGCGAATCGCTGTCATTGCTGTTGAACATCAGGAAAGCGGTTTTCCGGAAGACGCTCTGCGGCTGAAAGCGCACGGTGACGGAGTCGCGCTCACCGGGCGCGAGCGTGTAGCGGTCGGACCCGCTCAGGATGAACTCCGGGGCTTCGCTGCCGCCGAGCAGGAAATCGGTCAGCACGAGGGGACCGTAACCGATGTTCTCGAACACGATGACCGTGTCGCGCCAGTCCCCGAGTTCCACTTCGCCGAAGTCGATGGCCGCCGAGTCGATGGCGATTTCCGGCGAGACGTTGTAAATGCGCACGCGGATCGCGCCGCTGTTGTCGTAATGCCGGTCGACGGAGAACGGCGGATGGTCCTCGATGAACACTTCCGCGGGACGGCCCTGGCCGACGTACGGTACGCGGTAGGTGTAGGTCGGACTCATGCCTGATGGAGAAATGCGCGTGGCGATGGGAGCGCCGTCGATCAGGAAGCCGTTGGTCGCCGACGTGGCGAGTCCGGCGAAGCCGAATTCACCCGGGGGGATCGCGCGATAGTACGCCGCGTCGACAAGTCCCACACTGTCCCCGTCAATGTTGTCCCAGAACGTGAAGGTGTCCGAGCAGATGATGTCATAGGATTTGCCGATCTGCAGGGTCACGGACTGCTTCGGGACGGTATCCACGGCGAAAACCACGATCTCCTCCATGAAAAGCTGTGCGCGCAGCGGTGAAGCCGTGAGGAGGAGCAGGGTTGCCGCGAAGGCGGTACGGGTGATCAGGCGAATAATCATGCGACGTCTTTCATCATGACAGGCGGTGTACCTCTAACATATTCGTCGAGCCTCTCTTCTGCAAGGGACTTCCTGCAGAATACACCACGTAATCTCCTCGTGCGGCGAGTTGGGAGGCGAGGACGTGGGAACGGAGCGCGGCGAGCTGGTAATCGATCTCGCTCAGCGGCGGGATCAGTACCGGGATCACTCCCCAGGAAAAGGAGAGCTGCCGGCAGGTCTCCGCGTCGTCGGTCAACGCGAGGATGGGGGTGCCGGGACGATACTTTGCGATCACGCGCGCGGTGCCGCCGGAAGTGGTCAGCGTGACGATGGCTGCGGCGCGGATCTGCGCGGCGATCACGCAACTGGCGCGGCCGATGGCGTCGGACACGTTGTTCTGCATGTCCTCCGGGATCTCGCGCGGTACCTGCAGCGACTGCAGCTGTTCCTTCTCGATGGCACGCACGATGCGGTCCATGTACGAGACCGCCTCCGTCGGGTACGCCCCGATGCTGGTCTCCGCGCTGAGCATGACGCAGTCGGTTCCGTCGAGAACGGCGTTGGCGACATCGCTCGCCTCCGCGCGCGTGGGCCGGGGATGCTGTATCATGGATTCAAGCATCTGTGTGGCGGTGATGACCGGTTTGCCGTAGAAATTGCAGCGTTGAATGATATGTTTCTGCAGTACGGGAACTTCCTCTGCCGGCATCTCCACGCCGAGATCACCCCGTGCGACCATGATGCCGTCGGACTCGTTGATGATATCCTCGATATCGGATATCCCTTCGTAGCGCTCGATTTTCGCGATGATGGGGACGCAGCGCCCGAACACCTTCATTGTGCTGCGCAGTTCTATGATGTCGCGCTCGGAGCGGACAAAGGAAAGTGCGACCGCGTCGACGCCCGCCTCGAGTCCGAAACGCAGATCCTCCACGTCCTTCGTGCTGAGGGGCGGCGCGGAGATGGACGCACCCGGAACAATGATGCCCTTGTTGCTGTGCAGGGTTCCGCCCTTGAGTACGCGCGTGTGAATATCCCTGCCGTCGATCTCCTCGATTTCCAGCGACAGGTAGCCATCGTCGAGCAGTATGGTCTGTCCCTCCCGAACGTCCCCGGGCAGCGGGGTGTAGGAGGTATGCACGCGCTCCGCGCTCCCTGTTTCCACCTCCGCGGTGGTGATGGTGAAGCGCGCGCCGTCGCGGAGCTCCACACCGTCCTCAGGGACGCTGCCGGTGCGGATCTTTGGTCCCTGCAGGTCCTGCAGAATGGCGATGGGGCGCTGCCGATCTTCCGCCGCGTCGCGGATGCGGCGAATGGTCTCGGCGTGCTCCTCGTGCGACCCGTGTGAGAAATTCAGCCGGGCGATATCCATGCCCGCGTCGATGAGGGTACGGAGTGTGCCCGTGTCGCGGGAGGCGGGACCGATGGTGCAGATGATTTTGGCGCGTCGTTGCATGCTGTTTCCTCAGGCGCTGCCGCGGTGGCGGCGCAATGTGTCCAGGAGTAGAGGGAGGACGACCCCGGAGGGGCCGCTGATACACTCGTCCATTTCTTGTGCGAGGGCGGACGGAGCGGTATTGATTTCCACCACGTAGGCGCCGGCCTGGCGGGCGAGCAGCGGGAGCATGGCGGCGGGGTAGACGAGGGCCGAGGTTCCCACGCTGAGAAACAGGTCGCAGTTCCGGGCCGCCTGCTGTGCGGCGTCCAGCATGTCCATCGGAAGGCCTTCGCCGAACCACACCACGCCGGGCCGAAGCGGTCCGCCGCAGGCGCAGTACTGCACTTCGTCCGTCGGGGGAGCCCTGTCGCCGTGATACGGGGCGGTACAGCGGCTGCAGCGGCAGTGTTCGATGTTGCCATGCAGTTCCAGCACGCCGGTGCTCCCCGCACGCTGATGCAGGTTGTCGACGTTTTGCGTGATCAGTGTCAGGCGCGGAAAAAGTGTGGCCGCCTCTGCGAGGGCATAGTGACCGGGATTGGGATCGACACCACGCACCGTGCGGCGGCGCCAGGAGTACCAGCTCCAGACCAGCGCGGGATCGGCGCTGAACGCCTCCGGCGTGGCCAGGTCCTGCGGGTTGTGATTCTTCCAGAGTCCGCCCGCGCTGCGGAACGTCGGTACGCCGCTTTCGGCGGACACGCCGGCACCGGTGAGGACGACGCAATGCCGCGCGGTGGAGAGCATGTGTTCCAGGGTCGGTGATATCATGGTGCGTTCTCCACGGCGCGGAGGAGCAGGCGCTTCCAGGACGAACGCCGTATCACGTCCGTGCGCAGCACCAGGCGATGCATGGCACCGCTCTGCCAGAGGACGGCCTGGTCCGCGTAGTGATCGCTGAAGGGCTGCCCCGACTGTCCCGTCGTGATGATGATATGGCTCGAATCCGGTGCGGACAGATCGGCGACGAAGCGCATCGAGGGACCGACCGCCGCGTCATAGGGATCGGTGAAGCTGAATTCCCCGTTGTTGACGGTGGTGTTGTTCCCGCCGACGCGCAGGGGGCCGATGTTGAAGATGCGATCGAGCGGCGTGACATCCCCGAGAGGGTGACGAAAGGTCACCGTGTGCATCGCGCCCCACTGCCAGGAGGGCATATCGATGCCGAAACGCTGCCGCAGCTGCGTGACCGCTTCGGTTACGCTGCGGATCAGGATATGCTGCCGTGTTTCACGCCGCGGCGTCCGTATGTCGTCGAAAATGGTCGTCGCCGTGTCATGCAGCAGCCGGGGAAGAACGCGCGTGGGAATATTGGAAAGGAAGACGTAGTTGTTGAAGAGCGTGCTGTCCATTTCATCCCCGAAGGTGTTGTGCAGCAGGCGCATGTAGGCAGTGTTGTAAATCGCGGCCTCGGTGGAGGAAACGTGCATGCGGCAGTCCCAGGCGGCCAGGCGATTCATCACGCGGGTCAGGAGCACCGGGCGGGAGGGCCATGCCCGCAGGGCGCCCACCATCGCGTCGCGTATGCTGTCGGCCGTCGCGGACTGCACGTCCATCTGCATGAGCATGAAGTCCTCGGCACTGAACGTGGGCTGACGACTGAGCATTTCGCGGATGCGGGTCACGCGCGCTTCGCTCTCCCAGAGGCTGGAAATGTGCCAGGGGAAGTCGTCGACGATCTTGTTGTTCGCGGTCGCAAACATTCCGCCGTCGGGATTGTAGCTGCGCGGCAGCCGTGCGTAGGGGACATAGCCCGTCCATGGTCGCTCGATCGCACTGCCGTCCGAGGGGAACAGCGGCGAGACGCCTGCCTGCCTGATCGGGATGCGTCCGATCGCGGTATAGCCGATGTTTCCGTCGACATCGCCGTAGAGCAGATTCTGTCCGGGGACGCCGAAGCTGGTCATCGCCTCCAGCATCTGCTCCCATGAGGCGGCATGGTTGAGGCGATAGATGGCGAGGATTTCGTCACTGGCGTCCTGTCCCGCCCAGCGCATGCTCACGGCGCGTCTTTCCTCGAAGCGGCGCGCCGCTGCGATCACGCCGGCACGCGGGTACACGTCGCTGATCACCGGACCGTGCGCGGTCTGCACGATCTGTATCACGGTGGGGAGGCTGTCCCGCACCAGTATGGAATCGTCGCGCATCTGCAGCGGGAACAGCTGTTCGCCGAGGCGGTAGGTCGAATCGCGCATGTTCACGTCTTCGAAAAAGAAATCGACATCATCGGTCATCATGTTGGTCAGCCCCCAGGCGATGCGCTCGTTCTGTCCAATCACGATGCCGGGTATTCCCGGGAGGCTGACCCCCGCCACATTGAGTCCCGGCGCCGAGAGATGCATCACGTACCAGCGTGCCGGCTGCATATGCAGCAGGTGCGGGTCATTGGCGAGCAGGACCCCTCCCGCGACCGTGTGCGCGGGACTGACCACCCAGCTGTTGCTGCCTGTCGCGGAGCCGGGTATGCCGAACAGCCGCTGTGCGTCGCGGCGTCCATCACGAAGCAGCGCGGCGGCTTCGGCGGGCACGGGAAAATCCGGAGGCAGGATGCGCGGCGCGTCGTCCGGATAGTCCGGGAACAGATCCCGGGCGGTGTTTTCCCCGAGACGGGAACGCAGTTCCCCCATCGTCAGGTCCACCCACCAGGAGAGCGCCAGTTCCCATCCCATCAGGCGTGCGAGGATAAGGGAGTGCTGCGGGGTCCACGCTTCCGGTTCGTACTGCAGGAGATCGAACTCGATGGGGTAGCGGCCCGCGCTCTCGCGCATGCAGGCGTTGACGCCGCGGGAGTAGGCTTCGAGTATGCGGCGCGTCTGCGCCGAGACCGTGTGCAGGAGGCTGTCCGCGATATGATGAATGCCGATGGTGCGCATGAGCCGATCGACGGGCAGTGCCTCCGCCCCGAGTATTTCCGCCAGCCTCCCGGCGCCGTAGCGACGCAGCAGATCCATCTGCCACAAACGGTCCTGTGCATGCACATAGCCTGCCGCGAGGTAGGCGTCGTACTCCGAGGATGCGATGATATGCGGCACGCCGAGTTCGTCGCGCCACACCTCGACATCCGCCGACAGGCCGGCGACGTCCAGTGTCCCCTCCGTTTCCGGAAGGGATTTTGTCGTCAGGGAGGCCAGCAGCACTGCGCCGATGATCAGGAGCACGGCCACCGTTCCTCCCAGGCCTAAAAGTATGATGCGTTTGCGCGGAAGCTCCATGGTAACAGCCAAACTAGCACGGGTCCCCGCAAAATCCAACGCTGTCCGAGGGATGTTACATTTCATTGAAAAAATGTGTAACATTCACCCAATCACGAAGGATTCAGTGGATTTTTTCATGCAGTTCCGATTGAGAGGACGATTCCTGGAACATTTCCCGGAGGGTAGAATGTGGAGGCGCACATTTCTCCTGGTCATAATGACTGTGCTGCTCCCCGTCTGCGTAACCGCGCAGCAGGAGTATCCTGAACGAGAGAACCTGGGACCGATGATCAACTCCGAGTTCGACGAGGTGCTCCCGGTCATCGCGCCGGACGCGAAGACCCTGTTCTTCGTCCGCAAGGGACATCCGGAGAATTTCGGACCCGAGAAGCGGGACGACATCTGGTTCAGCACGCTGCAGCCGGACGGCCGGTGGGGACCTGCGCAGAATATCGGCAAGCCCCTGAACACGGAGGGATACAACTTCGTATGCTCGGTCATGCCCGACAACAACGCCCTCATGCTGGGCAACCAGTACCTGCCCGGCGGGGGACAGGACGAAGGCGTGTCGATGACGTACCGCAGCGCGGAGGGATGGTCCGCGCCCGTGAACCTGAAAATCCAGCGCCTGGGGAATCTCTCCGAATGGTCCGAATACACGCTGTCTCCCGACGGCCGTGTCCTCATCATGTCCATCCTGCGAGAGGACAGTCTCGGGGGACGCGACCTGTACGTGAGTTTCCTGCAGGAGGACAACACCTGGACGGAACCGCAGAACCTGGGGCCCGGCGTCAACAGCGGCGACGATGACATCACGCCGTTCCTGGCGGCTGATGGAGTGACGCTGTATTTCTCCAGCGATCGTCCCGGCGGCTACGGCAACAACGACGTCTACGTGACACGCAGACAGGATTTCTCGTGGCTGAAATGGACGACGCCGAAAAATCTCGGCTACCCCATAAACACGCCGGGGTGGGACGCGTACTACACCGTCCCTGCCAACGGGGAATACGCGTACTTCGTCTCCACGAGCAAGGGATTCGGAAAAAGCGACATTTTCCGCATCGTGCTGCCGGAAGACGCGCGCCCCATGCCGGTGATGCTGGTCAGCGGCAAGGTGAGCGACATCGACGGCAACATCGTTCCCGCGACGATTTCCTACGAGCGCCTCTCCGACGGGAAGCAGATCGGAACTGCGGCGGTGGACCCCGAATCAGGACGCTACAAGATCGCCCTGCCCATGGGCTTCGATTACGGTTTCCACGCGGAGGCGGACGGTTATTACCCGGTCAGCGAGCACCTCGACCTGACCGACATGGGAGGTTTCGACGAAGTGCAGCGCGATCTGGTGCTGGCGCCGCTGATGCACGGGACGTCGATCAGGCTCAACAACATATTCTTCGATTTCGACATGGATGTGCTGCGACCGGAATCGCATCTCGAACTCGACCGCCTGGTCAAGCTGCTGAAAAAATACCCGAGCATGATGATACAGATCGACGGGCACACGGACGATTACGGCGGCTACGACTACAACATGAAGCTCTCGCGCCGTCGCGCCGCGGCCGTGGTCAATTATCTCATCTCGCAGGGTGTCTCATCCATCCGCCTCATCTCACGCGGTTTCGGAAAAACGCGTCCGGTCGCCACGAACGATACCGACGAGGGACGGCAGCTCAACCGCCGGGTAGAGTACACGATTCTCCAGAACTGACATGATCCCAGCAGAGGATTTCGTATGCCACCGATGATGCCACGGATCAAGTTCCGCTCCATGCCGTTGCAGGTTCTGCTTTTCATCGTCACCATCGGGATTTACGGCCTGTACTGGTTTTACGTGACCGCCGTCGAACTCCGTGACGCCACAGGGGAACACGACAATTCTCCCGCACTCTGGGTCGTACTGATGTTCATCCCCTTCGGATCGCTTTTCGCGACCTATTTTTATTCCGCCCTTTATGAAAAATGGAGTGACGACTCGTTCAACCGTTGGCTCCTTTGGGTAATTTGGATTATTTTTTCGCCTGCCGTCTGGTTCATTGTACAGAGCGAACTCAACAAGCGCTCGACATACCACTGACCGGTCGACAGTTCACCAACTTTTCACCCAGGCGTCTTCAATGAGCAAATTCGAAACGTCCTTCTCGGATTCCACCGACTGCGATATCACGCTTTTCCACGATCCCGACGATCCGCTGAGCTGGGTCGTGCGGAAATGGAAAAAACAGCTGTTCTGGAAACGCTGCGAGTCCTCCCGCTGGTTCAACACCCGCGCACAGGCCGAGGAATATGCTGCCGGCCTGCTCGAACAGTGCCGACGGCAGGAAAGGCTCTCCGCCTGACCATGGAAGACTTGTACTGCTACAGCGTCGAGAATATTCAGCGCCAGGTCCGTGATGCGGAAGCGGACCTGGGACGTTACGTGCTCCGGTTGTATGCCGTGGACGGACGTCCCTCGCGGGAGAAAACCGAGGTCATAGAGGAATTTTTCTACTACCCGTCGGGCGGCACCATCCGGGATCACGATCTGAACATTCTCTTTTACGAACCGAAGCTCGACCGCTATCACCCCTCCAACCGCGACAAGTCGCAGTAAGGCGTGCACCGATGATTATTTCCGCCCTGCAATTCTGTCCCGTTTTCATGGACATCGAGGAAAACCTCCGCCTGATGTCCGGCTGGTTTGAATCCTGCGGCGCCGACCTTGCCGTGCTTCCCGAACTGTGTACGACAGGGTATTTTTTCCACAGCCGGTCGCAGCTCGAGGCGCTCGCGGAGCCCGCCGACGGTCGCAGCGTCCGTTTCTTCGTGGACGCGGCGCAGGAGCACAATATGACGGTAGTGGCGGGATTCGCCGAACGCGACGGCGACGCGATATACAACTCCGCCATCACGGCGTTCCCGGATGGCCGGACCCGGATATACAGGAAGGTGCATCTCTTCGCGGAGGAGAAGGCCATCTTCACTCCCGGTGACGGCGGCTTCGAAGTCTACGCCTGGGGAGACCGCCTGCGTCTCGGTGTCATGATCTGTTACGACTGGCGCTTCCCCGAAGCCGCCCGCACGCTGACGCTGCGTGGCGCACAGGTGATCGCGCATCCGTCCAACCTCGTCGCGGCTCCCCGGCTCTGGAAGCCGGTCATGCGCACGCGCAGCTTCGAGAACCGGGTGTACACCGTCACCGCCAACCGCAACGGGGAGGAACGGCGCGGAGACGAGCGTCTCCTCTTTCACGGCTGCAGCCAGATTATCGCGCCCAACGGGACGACGCTCGAGGAGGTGGACGAGCAGTTCGAGGGCTGGCTGACCGCTGAAATCGATCCGGCGCGGGCGGACGAAAAGGCGTTTTCCTCCTGGAACAACATCATCACCGACAGGCGGCCCGACATGTACGGGTCGGGGACATCCTGACCCATGAAACACTTGCTTCTGCGTACCCTTATTGAATTCACCTTGCGGACGGTGAAGTTTACCGTCGAAAACGAACAGCCCGTGATCGACATGCTGGAAGAGGGGCGGCCGTTCGTGCTCGTTTTCTGGCATGGCTCGATGACGTACCCCTGGTGGCGCATGCGCGGACGCAATGCCGCCGCGCTGGTCAGCCACAGCAAGGACGGCCAGATCCTGGCGAACCTTCTCGGCAGCTGGGACTATCACGTGCTGCGCGGGAGCAGCAGCCGCGGCAGCAAGGAAGCAATGCAGGCCATGCGCGGCGCCGTGCGTGACGGCCACGTGCTCTGCGTGACACCCGACGGTCCCCGCGGCCCGTACCATGAAATGAAAATGGGAGCCGTGCGCGTGGCGCAGACCATGCGCGTACCGCTCGTCTCGGTCAGCGTCGGTTACCGCCGCTTCAGGCGGCTCAAGAGCTGGGATCGTTTCGAGATTCCCTACCCCTTCACGCGGGGACGCGTCGTGTACAGCGACCCTGTCATCATCGATCCGGATCTGACCGGGGAGGCGCTGGACGAAGTCCGTCTCTCCTGCGAAAAAGCGATGCTCGCGCAGTATCGTACCGCCGTCCTCGAGGTTTCCTGAATCTCCTCCCCGAGCGCCGCATGATTTCCTCCCTCTACGCCATCGCCATGCAGTTACGAAACGCGGCCTACGATCGCGGCGTGCTGCGCGCGCAGGATGCGGGCGTGCCGGTGATCTCCGTCGGCAACATCACCGCAGGCGGTACGGGCAAGACGCCGGTGGTCGAAGCACTCCTCGTCCGCCTGCTCGCGGCGGGGAGGCGTCCCGCCATGGTGACGCGCGGCTACCGCCGCGAAAGCCGCGGCCTGCTCGTCGTCTCCGACGGTGCGGGAATGCTGCGCGACGTGCGCGAAAGCGGGGACGAGCCTTACCAGGTTGCGGCGAAGTTCCCCCGGGTTCCCGTGATAGCGGACGAAAAACGTATCCGCGGATGCCGACACGCGGTGCAGCGATTCGACGCGGAAATACTGCTTCTCGACGACGGCTTTCAACACCGCGCCGTGGCGCGGGACTGCGATATCGTCGTCGTGGATGCGCAGATCGGACTCGATGGCCTGCGCATGCTCCCTTCGGGACGGCTGCGCGAACCGCTGCGCAACCTTGCGCGCGCCG
>JAVVFP010000645.1:0-1886 GCA_032250495.1 Bacteroidota bacterium
GAGGCGGAAGGCGTACTGCAGCGAGCTGAACGCGCACTGGTCCCGCGCGGCCAGTTCGCGCTGATAGGTGAGCATGGTCAGCGGCAGCGCCACGGCCCCGCCCATGCCGGTGAGGAAATCGTTGCGCACCCCGATCGGCGCGTTGCCGTGCGTCGTATGAAAATTTACTTCGTAAATCGACAGCGCCGTGCCGCCTCCCTCGTCGAGATAGCCGCGGCTCTCGCGCATGCGTCCCTTCGCCGCCGAGGCGATTGGCGACGCGAACAGCGGCTGGTAGATTTCCTCGTCGCTGTCCCAGCTGTCCAGCACCCCGAAATACGGCGCCAGCGCCACCGCGTCATGTGCGCTGCTGTTCCGCACGATTTCCCGCTGCCGTCCGGCATAGCCCGCCTGTCCGCCGATCACCAGCTTCATCACGCCGCCGTCGAAATGCGGGGCCGCGCGCAGCAGGTCGAAGCGGTCGCCGGCGATATTTCCGAGGCGCACCCCGCCGTTGACCGAGGCGCCCATGAAGGGATCTCCCCCGCTGGCCGCGCCCCAGAGTTCGTTGCCGTACTCGATATGTATACGCGGAAAGACATCCGTCCACGCTTCCGTGCGTCCCAGCGCCACGCGCCGCGCCGCCCAGGGAGAGTCCGGCGCCGATGTCGCAGGTGCGGCGAGATATTCGGCCAGTCCCTCGATCTCCTCGCGCGAGAAGGTCGGCGGCATCACATACCACGGATCCGCGCCGACGTATGCGCAGAGCTCGAGGAATTCATGCAGGGAGTAGGGCCAGCTGCCCGCGTTGCGCGTGCGCGGGGAAAAGCCGTTCGTGCGGCGCGCGAAAGGCGGGGCGAGCTGATCCGCGTGCGCAGCGCCCAGCTGTCCCCCCCAGTAGCGCAGCACTCCCGGACGCAAATCCATCAGCCGGTCGACGTAGTTGTCGGTGAACACCGTGGGATTCACATGCGCGGTGGAATGCAGCTGCACATCGTCGACCAGCACCTCTGCGCCGCTGCCTGCGGCCTCGAGAATGAAGGCGAGAATGGGATGGTATTCCTCCTCGGTGTAGGCGCGCACGGGATCGGCGCCATCGGGGACGATGAACGTCCGTTCGATATGCTGCCACTGCGTCGTGAGCGGAATGGTCTCGTCGAGAAAGCTCCCTTCGTTTTCGCGGAAGAAGCGCACGCGCAGCGCGTCCCCTCCCGTTTTTCCTTTCGCCCAGATGGAGAAGCGGTACTCGCCGTTGATGACGAGCATTTTCCCTGCGCTGCGGTCGCCGTCGCGCCACATCGAATCCATATAGAAGCGATAGACATGGCCGTCCGCGGTGAGGCGCAGCGACTGCGCACCAGGGGACCCCGGCCGCACGTCCGTGGCGTCGACGATGGAGGCGTCGCCATTGAAGCCCGGGATGTCCTTTCCCCGCAGCAGCATGACATCCAGCTGTCCCGGCGCCGCGCCGCTGCCGTCGAGCGTGAACACATTCGCGCCGCCCGCGTGTGTGAACGCGCCGATACGACCCTCGCGTCCTTTGGCCGCGCCCCAGACGATTTCGTACTCCGCATTGCGCCAGAACCCCTCGGGCCAGCCGACGCCGTACTGCTCGTTGTTCCACGCCGGATCCCAGAAGGCCATCGGGAAGCTGCCTGCCGTCCCGCCCTCAGCGGCCAGCACCACCGAGGCGAAGCCTCCCGCCTCGAAGCCCGGGTTGTCGATGAGGTTTTTCATGATCTGCGCCGCGCCCCAGCGCGAGCGCGCGCCCACGTTGATGCCCAGGCGCCGCACATTCGCCGTGCGCACCGAATCCGTCACCGTGACCACCGTCTGCGCATCGAGTGCCTCGATCATAGTGAAGAGCAGCAGGAGGGAAAAAACACATGCGTTCGGTGCAATACAGC
>JAVVFP010000061.1:0-10834 GCA_032250495.1 Bacteroidota bacterium
TACGATAGACGGACCTGAAAACACATAGTACGAGGCAGTGAGCATGAGACCTTCCTTGAGAAGAAGCTGAAGCCTGCGCGCCCCGTGTCGTCCCATCATCCCGCACGACCTTTCTTTCCATCGTTGTAACCGACTCCCCGCCTCTCGTGTCCACTGTGCACTGGTTGACTTCATAATTCCGGAGGGGAAGTATGAGAATATTCTCCGTGCTTGTATTCGCCGTGTGCATCCACTCCGGCGGGACGCATGCGCAGACCCACTGGCAGAACGACCTCGGTCCGTGGGGAGGGCGAGTGAATAACGTCGACAGGGGTGCGGACGGCAGGTTCTACGCTGCGACGCCACAGGGAATTTTTACATCCGAAAATGCGGGTCGTTCGTGGCAGCGCCATCCCCGCATATATGAACATTTCAACGCCGTTCACCTCGCGGCGTCGGGCACATTATTTGCATCGAAGGAAGCGACCGTGTTCCGATGGCGCGTTCCGGGGACCGTGCTCCTGGATTCAATCCGGCTGAGCGGGGGGGGGCTGGCTGCATTTTTCGAGCATTCTTCCGGGCATCTGTTCTTCTCCGTGCCCGGTCAGTCCTGGCTGTCCCCGGATGATGGGGACAGCTGGCAAAAGTTTACCAGCTTCGGCGAAAGCAATGTCGATGCCTGGTCTGAGGATGATCAGGGAAATATTCTTTGCGGCAGCTCCATCATCCGCTTTCCGGGACTGACGGTCGAGGCGATACCGGACGTTCGCGTCGAAGGGAAGCGGACAAGGCTGCGCGCCGCGGCCGCGACAGGTGACGGATACTGGATTGCATGGTCCGGTGCCACACCCGGCTGGGTGCTTTCCCGTGACCGGGGAAGCAGCTGGCAGGTGACCGAACGCCTGGAACCGCATGAATCGTTGATTCTCATCGCATCCAGCCTGAACGGAAACGCCGTCGTCCAACATGGAAACGCGGGCGTGCTCTACACGACGGACAGAGGGATGACCTGGCGGCGCGCTGCGGGTACCTCCGAACGAGACGAAGAGATCCGGCAACTGCTCTGTCCCCCGGAGGATGGCATATACGCGATCTCCGCGTTTCCCGGTTTCCAGCAGCTGGATACGCGCAGCGGGGAGTGGCTTCCGCGTGTGAAGGGAATGGTACAGTCCCCGGTTTCCGCCATCATCGGGCTTCCGCCACAGGGCGCGCTGCTCGCATTCACCCCGCTCCAGCGCACGCTTCTGCGACGTGAGGCGGGAAGCGACGACTGGCGGCAGCTGCATCGTTTTGACGAAGATGTATCCGCGCTTTCCCGGCTCGACGACGGCACCCTGCTTGCCGTCCGCCGTGCAGAGGGCATATCGCGTTCAACCGACGGCGGTGAGCACTGGCTGCAGGTGGGGCCGGCAGGACGGACGTGCGAATGCCTGCTGCAGCTCCGGGACGGCCGGGTGCTGGCTGGCTGCACGCCGGGATTGCTGGTGAGCGGGGACGGCGGGAATTCGTGGCAAAGCGTTCCCGAAGCTGAAACGCTGAACATCGAAGCGCTGTGCGAGCGCAGCACGGGAGAAGTGGTCATCGGCGGTGGTTTCGGCGTGGTCGTACTTGCGACGGATTTTCGCGTGCTTCAGCAGTCGCGTCCGTCGCTGCTGCCCGTTCTCACGCTCGCCGGCGATTCGGTGGGCGGCATCTTTGCGGGGACGCTCGGCGACGGACTCCATCGCAGTGCCGACGGGGGAGTGACATGGACGCAGATCGGACTCGAAGGCGAGGACATCACGGGTATCGTCGCCGCGGATGAGGACTTCTGTTTTGCCGCGACCCGCAGGCATGGAATCTTCGAAACCCGCAACGGGGGACGGCAATGGCAGGCGCTTGGAATTGGACTGCATACCGGGGAAATACTGAATCTGTACGCGGGGTATGACGGCTTCCTGTACGCGGGTACCGTCGCAGGCGTCGCGAAAAGCGTCCTTCCCCTGCTTACGGCCAGGTATCTCGCCCCCGATTTCTCGCTCTCGCAAAGCGGTCCCAAACCGGCCATCGGCAGCGCGGCGTTTACCTGGTCGATTCCCCGCGCGGGAAATGTCCTCATGCAGATTTACGATATTCTGGGCCGACAGCAGGGCGTGCTCCTCGACAGGCAGGCCACAGCGGGCTTGCACAGCGAAATCCTGTCCACTGATGGACTGCGCGCGGGCACCTATTTCTGCGTGCTCCACTTCGAAGGAAAAATGCTGGTAGAGAAATTCCAGGTGCTGCGCTGAGCGGAACCCCGTGGAATCGTCCCGTCGCTCCATCATTGGCGGCGCCCCTGCAATGATGAACTGCGCATAATGCATTCTGCACAGCATGCATTATGCGCAGCATATTGTTGGGAAAATTCCCCTGACTTCCTTATTTTTCTTAGCTAGTACGATTGTAGACAATCAGTACCCAAGAAAACCATGTTTGAAGCACTGTCCGACAGACTAGAAGACGCCCTTCGACGCGTCAAGGGCCAGCACCGCATTTCGGAAGACAACGTCTCTGAAACCCTGCGGGAAGTCCGTCGCGCCCTGCTGGAAGCCGACGTCAATTTCCAGGTCACCAGGGATTTCATCGAAGGTGTCAGGGAAAAGGCGCTCGGGGCGGACGTTCTCAAGAGCCTGACGCCGGGACAGCAGATCGTCAAAATCCTGCACGACGAGCTGGTCGCGCTGATGGGTTCCGAGCGCGTGGATCTCAACTACGCGCGGACGGGGCCGACCATCATCATGGTCGCGGGATTGCAGGGTTCAGGTAAAACGACGTTCAGTGCGAAACTCGCCAGGCATCTGAAGACCGCCGGCCGCCAGCCCCTGCTGGTCGCAGGCGACGTCTACCGACCGGCGGCCATCGGACAGCTCAAGCAACTGGCCGCACAGATCGATGTTCCCGTGTACTCCGGTGACGAAAAGAATCCGGTGAAGATCGCCGAGGAGTCGCTCGAGTACGCGCGTAAAAATCTCTGCAATGTCATCATCATCGATACGGCGGGACGCCTCAGCATCGATGAGCAGATGATGCAGGAGGTGGCCGACATCAAGCAGCGCGTCAATCCCTCCGAGATTCTCTTCGTGGTGGACTCGATGACGGGACAGGACGCGGTGAACACGGCCAAGGCCTTTCACGATCGCCTCGATTATCACGGCGTGGTGCTCACCAAGCTGGACGGCGATACGCGCGGCGGCGCCGCGCTGTCGATTCGCCGCGTGGTGGACAAGCCGATCAAGTTCGCGTCCATCGGCGAGAAACTCGAAGCCCTCGAGGCCTTTCATCCCGATCGCATGGCCTCGCGCATACTCGGGATGGGAGATATCGTCACCCTCGCCGAAAAGGCGCAGGAACAGTTCGACGAGGACGAGGCCGCGCAGCTCGAGCAGAAAATGCGGAAGAACCAGTTCACGCTGGAGGACTTCTATTCGCAGCTGCAGGCGATCAAGAAAATGGGGCCGCTCTCTTCGGTGATGGAAATGATTCCCGGACTCGGTAAAGCCCTGCGCGGTGTGGAGATTGACGACAACTCCTTCATCAAGATCGAGGCGATGATACAGTCGATGACGCCGGAAGAGCGGCAGAAGCCTGCCATCATCAACGGCAGTCGCCGCAAGCGCATCGCAGGAGGCAGCGGCACGACGGTGCAGGACGTCAATCGCCTGCTCAAACAGTTCACCGATATGCAGAAGATGATGAAACGCCTGACGCGCGGCGGCATGCGCCAGTTCGCCAAGGGCATGATGAATCAGAAATTTTCATAGAAACCAATCAACCATTCTCCCTGGAGGTTCAATTCCGTGGTTAAACTTCGTATGCAGAGAAGAGGCCGTAAAAAGCTGCCGATCTTCAAGATCGTGGCCGCCGATTCTCGTTCGCCCCGTGACGGTCGTTTTATTGAAGCCATCGGTCAGTACAAGCCGCTGTCGACTCCCGCAGAGCTCGAAATCGACAAGGAGCGTGCACTGTACTGGCTCGGTGTCGGCGCCCAGCCGTCGGACACCGTGCGCAGTCTTCTGAGCGATCAGGGCATCATGCTGCACTTCCACCTGCTCCGCAAGGGTAAGAGCGAAGACGAGATTCAGCAGGAGCTCGAAGCCTGGCAGAAGGAAAAGGATGCGCGCAAGGGGAAGTCCGTCTCCAAGAAGCAGCGCCGTGCCGAGCGCCGCGCCGCCGAGGAAGCCAAGGTCAAGGCCGACGAGGAAGCGAAGGCGAAGGCCGAAGCGGAAGCGAAAGAGAAGGAAGAGGCCAAGGCGAAGGCCGCGGCGGACGCCGCAGCCGCAGCCGAAGCCGCTGCCGCTCCTGCGGAAGAAGCAGCTCCGGCCGAAGAAGCCCCTGCGGACGACGCTCCTGCGGACGACGCCGGCGAAAAGAAGGCGGAATAACGCCGTTCCCTGCGGCGATCCGTTCGCGTCATGGCACAGGAACTCTGTCTGATCGGCACCATCGTCGCCGCCCACGGCATTCGCGGGGCGGTCAGGGTGCAATCGCATTCGGATATCCCCGGTCGCTTCTCGCGCCTCGGGCAGGTGCTTGTCGGCAGCGCCCCGGAGAACGTGGACATGCTGTCCGTCGTATCGGTGTCGGAGGACGGCAGCAAGGTGCTGCTGCACTTTTCCTCCAGTAATGACCGGGATACAGCAGAGGATCTCGTCGGAAGGCATCTCTACATCACCGACGAACAGATGGAAGCGCCGCCTGAGGGACGATACTTCGTCCATGACCTGATCGGCTGTCACGTGGAAACAACGGAGGGAGCTTCACGCGGCATCGTGCGCGACGTGATGCTGCTTCCCGCCAACGATGTGTACGTGGTCGAATACCGCGGTTTCGAAGTCCTGATCCCCGCCGTGCCGGACTTCATCCAGAGTGTGGATACGGCGGGAAAGCGCATCGTGGTAACGCCCGTCGACGGACTGTTCGAGGACTTCGATGAGGATTGATGTCATTACGGGACACCCGTCGCTGTTTACGGGTCCCCTCAGCGAAAGCATCGTCAAGCGCGCGCAGGAACGCGGGTATGCCCGCATCGTGCTGCACGACATTCGCGATTACACGCATGACAGGCATCGCACCATCGATGACACGCCCTACGGCGGCGGTGCCGGCATGATACTCAAACCGGAACCGCTGTTCGAGTGCATCGAAGCCCTGCAGGCCGACAGACGCTACGATGAAGTGATACTGACCACGCCCGCGGGACAGGTTTATGACCAGAAGCTGTGCAAGCGGCTGTCCATGCATGACAACCTCATCGTGATCTGCGGGCATTACAAGGGCATCGACCAGCGTGTCATCGACCGGCTGGTCACCATGGAACTCTCCATCGGCGACTATGTCCTTACCGGTGGGGAACTGGCCGCGGCCGTCGTCATCGACTCCGTGGTGCGCCTCATCCCCGGCGTGATCGGGGACGGAGAATCGTTGCTGAGCGATTCCTTCATGGAAGGAGAGCTGGACTGCCCCTATTACACGCGTCCACCCGAATACCGGGGCATGCGCGTGCCCGAGCAGCTGCTCTCCGGCGATCACAAACGCGTCGAACAGTGGCGGCGCGACGCCTCCGCCCGACTGACACGCGAGCGCAGGCCGGACCTGCTGGATGAGGCTTCCCGGCGGGACAGGAAAAAAGATTGAGAATTGCAGTATATTGAATCTATTGGACGAGATACACCGAAGGAGAACACCATGAACAAAGTCGATCTCATTGAACAGTCCATGATGCGCAGCGACCTGGACGAATTCGCCCCGGGCGACGTCGTCAATGTGCACGTGCGCGTCAAGGAAGGAAATAAGGAACGTATCCAGGAATACCAGGGTATCGTGATTTCCATCAAGGGCGGCGGCCTGCGCCGCACCTTCACCGTGCGCAAGATTTCCAACGGCGTCGGCGTGGAGCGTATTTTCCCCATCCATTCGCCGTCCATCGCGAAAGTGGTGAAAGTCCGCACCGGCAACGTGCGCCGTGCGAAGCTCTTTTACCTGCGCAGCCTCGCTGCAAAGCAGGTGCGCGCGAAGACCACCTGATCCGGACTGTATTCTACTCATGGAAAGGAGACATGCCGGTGCATGTCTCCTTTCGTCATAATGCCGAGCCATGCCGATACTCAGTACACAGGAACACGAAAGAAACCGCGCGCTGCTCGAAGTACTCGACAGCGAACTCGGTCCCTCCCTCGACCGCAGGGAGCAGAGTCCGGCGGACTCCGCGTGGAAGCTGCTGGAAGGGGAGCTCGATCTCGCGCTGGTCTCGCCGCTGGTTTTCGCGCAGCGCGAGGGCGATCTCACCCTGCTGCACGGCGCCTGCGTCGCAGCGACCGGCGCGACGGGGGAAGTCGTCCTGCAGTTTCGCCAGGGCCTGCGCGAGATCAATACCGTGGGCTTCTACGGTGACGCCGGCCTCGACGCCATGCTCGCGGAAATCATTCTCAAGGAAAAATACCGCGTACATCCGCGTTTTTTCCAGATGACGCGCGAGCCGGCCGAAGCGCTCGCCGCCGTCGATGCGCTGCTCTATCCAGCGGACATTGCGCTGCAGCCCGCGGAGGGCTGCGCGACGATGGATATGATCGACGAGTGGTTCGATCTCACACAGCTCCCCTTCGTCCGTGAAGTCTTCGTCGCCTGGGAGTCCCGCATGGACGCCGCCGTCGACGATGCCATCCGCCGGGCAGGGGACGTGGTGGACGCCGAGGTCCTGCGCGCGCTGGACGAAGAGATGCGCGGACGCAACAGCAGTGAGGATGCGACCGCGTCGCTTCCGGCACATTACCGCTACCGCTTCACACCGGATGCGCTGGAAGGCATGCAGAGCTTTTTCAAGATGGCCTTTTTCCATGGCCTGCATCGCGACATCCCGAACTTCACCTTCTGGTCCCCTGAGGAAGAAGAGCACTGACTCCTGCCTTGCAAGTCAATCGGACAGGGTCTAGATTGCTTCAACTGTTACTGGAAGCTACAGGACATTCATGCTGACCTCGCTTGTTATCAGGAATTTCGCGCTGATCGAGGAAATCCGCATTCCTCTCGCACCGGGACTGACGGTCATGACGGGAGAAACAGGGGCGGGAAAATCCATCGTCATCGATGCACTGGGCCTCGTGCTCGGCGAACGCGCCGATACCACCATGGTCCGTCAGGGCAGCGCGAAAGCCGTGGTCGAAGCCGAACTCGACGCCGCGCCGCTCACGCACCTGCGTCCCATGGTCGAAGAAATGGGCGCGGAGTGGCAGGCGGTCCTCATCCTGCGCCGTGAAGTTTCCTCCAAGGGCGTCAGTCGCGCCTTCGTCAACGATTCCCCCGTGCCGGTCGGCGCCCTGCACGCGCTCGGCAACCGCCTGGTGGACATTCATGGACAGCACGAACATCAATCCCTCCTGCGCCCGGAAACGCATCGCGAAATCCTCGATTCCGATCCCGCCGTCGCGGAAAAATGCGCGTCCTTCGCCGCGTTGTACCGGCAGTTCACCGCGCGCGTCACAGATCTCGCCGATGCGCTGCGCACACGCGACCGCATCGACGAGCGCCGCCTGGTCGCCGAGCATCAGCTGAAGGAAATCGCAATGGTCGCACCCGAAGAGGGGGAGGACGAAGCGGTGGAACGCGAGCTGAAAATGGTGGAGCATGCGGAAAAACTCGCCGTCGCCGCCAACGAAATCCTCGACCTGCTCTATGACGGCGAGCAGAATGTCGTCGACATGCTGGGACGCTGCGACAGGCTGTTCGGTGAACTGACACGCATCGACTCGTCCATCGAAGCGATGCAGAAGGAAGTGAGCGGCGCGTCGACCGGCCTCGCGGAAATCGCGCGCTCCGTGCGCGATTACGTCGAAGCAATAGATTTCACGCCCGATCGCGCTGAACAACTGCGTCACCGCCTCGCCGAAATCACCGGACTGAAAAGGAAATTCCGCTGCACGCTGCCCGAACTGCTCGAAAAGCGGGAGGAGCTGAAAAGTGAACTGGCGGGACTCGACTCCATCGACGATACCATCGAGCATTTGCAGCGGGAGACGGAAACCCTGCGGGCGAAAAGCAGCACTGCAGCCGCGGCGCTGAGCAATGCGCGGGAACGCGCAGGCGCGCAGCTCGCGAAGCAGGTGGTCGCCGAACTCGCCGCACTGGGCATCGCGCACGCGGTATTCGAAACGCACCTCGGCGTCACGCCCTCTACCGCGGCACAGGAGAAACACCTGCTGCGCGACGGGAAAGCGGTGAGCGCGGACGATTCCGGCTGGGACGAGGTGGAATTCCACCTTTCCACCAACCTGGGCGAGCATCCCAAGCCGCTGCATAAAGTCGTCTCCGGTGGAGAAGTTTCCCGTATCATGCTCGCACTCAAGTCCATTTTCGCGGGACGCGACGGCATCCCCATCATGGTGTTCGACGAAATCGATGTCGGCGTGAGCGGCGGCATCGCCAGCAGGGTGGGCAATGCCATGCGCAAGCTCGCCGCGGCGCATCAGATACTCGCCATCACGCATCTGCCACAGATCGCCGGCGCGGGCAGCGCGCATCTCCTCGTCGAGAAGCACGTGGAGAATGGAAGGACGACCACTGCGGTCACCGAACTCGGAAGCGAGGCGCGAACCAAGGAGGTCGCACGCCTCCTGAGCGGCGACAGCGTGACCGCGGCCGCCCTGCAGAGCGCCCGTGAACTGCTGTCCTGAGCGCATGCAAGGTCCGCCCCGCCCCGCGAAGGCGGCGCAGCAGAAGTCGGAATTTTTCATCAATCGAGATCACAACAATCATGTCCATCGCCTTTTACAACACGCTGAGCAGAAAAGTAGAGGAATTCACCCCGATGCAGGAGGGTGCGGTCCGCATGTACACCTGTGGACCGACGGTGTATGATTATTTCCATATCGGCAACGCCCGCTCCTTCGTCATGTCCGACATCATTCGCCGCTATTTCGAGTTCCGCGGATACAGCGTCACCTACGTGATGAATATCACGGACATCGATGACAAGATCATCAAACGCGCCAATGAGCAGGGCGTGCCGTCCTCCGAAATCGCGGATACGTACACGGAGGCCTTCCTGCGCGACAGCGCACTGTTCGGCATCCGTCCCGCGGACGTGCATCCCCGCGCGACCGAGACGATGGAGGAAATCATCGCGCATATCAAGGGCCTGATCGACCGCGGTGCGGCCTACGCCGTCGACGGCGACGTGTTTTTCCGCGTCTCCGCCTTCGACGGCTACGGCAAGCTGAGCCGGAAGAACATCGAGGACCTCGTAGTCGGCTCGCGTGTCGAAGCCGATCCGCGCAAGGAGAATCCGGTGGACTTCGCGCTCTGGAAAAGTGCGAAGGCGGGCGAACCGGAGTGGGATGCGCCCTGGGGAAGCGGTCGTCCCGGCTGGCATATCGAATGCTCGGTGATGTCGCAGAAATTCCTCGGCAAAACCTTCGACATACATGCCGGCGGCAACGACCTGATTTTTCCGCATCACGAAAACGAAATCGCCCAGAGCGAGGCGCTCACCGATGCGCCCTTCGCCCGGTACTGGATTCACTTCGGTTTCCTGAACATCGACAACGAGAAGATGTCGAAGTCCCTGGGCAACTTCTTCACCGCGCGGGAAATTCTCGGCAAATACCCTGCCACCGTACTGCGCTTCTATTATCTGCAGACGCATTACCGCAGTCCCCTCAACTTCACGCATGAAGGAATCGAGGCGGCGAAAACCGGCCTGCAGAAACTGCAGGGCCTGTACGACGCCGTGCGCGCGGCGGACACGGGCAGCGGGGATTTCGACGTCGACGCGTGGGAGAGGCGCTTCACGGAGGCGATGGACGATGATTTCAACACGCCTGCCGGATTCGGCGCGCTCTTCGAAATGCTGCGCGAGGCCAATGCCGTGCTCCGCGCGCCATCGGGTATGTCCGAGGCTGCCCGGGAGGCTCTCACCGCCTTCCTGCGGCGCACGGGAGTGGACCTCTTCGGCATTCTCCGAGAGGAGGCGGAGGAACAGGCGGGAGGCGAGAAGCTCGAAAGTGTCATGCAGTTGCTGATCACACTCCGCGCCGAAGCACGCAGGGAGAAGCAGTTCGCGCTGTCCGATCGCATCCGTGATGGACTCAGGGAACTGGGCATTGTGCTCGAGGATACGCGCGACGGCACCACGTGGAAATTCACTTCATAGGACGGCAATGGACGACCAGGATCAGAATCAGCAAGCACCCTCCTTCCTGTGGGGCAGCTTTTTCCAGCGTGATGCGGAGAAAGATCTCCTGACGCTGCTGCGCGGCGTACCGATATTCGAGGGACTGAGCCGCAGCGATCTCAAGGCGGTCGAGCGCATCCTGCATCGCCGCAAGTTTCACGCCGGCGAATACATTTTCCGCGAGGGCGATCCCGGCCTCGGCATGTACATCGTCGAAAAGGGCGAGGTCTCCATCGTCAGTGAAAGCCGCTCGACGGAGATCGCGCGGCTATCGAAAGGCGACTTCTTCGGTGAGATGTCCATGTTCAACGAGCGTCCCCGCAATGCCAGCGCCGTTGCGTATGAGGACACGAAGCTCTTCGGCTTTTTCCAGCCCGACCTGTTCGGCCTGCTCGAAACGCGTCCCCGCATCGGCGTGCAGGTGGTCGCAAAGCTCGCCGGGATACTCGCCGAACGCCTCTACAAGGCCAGCGTGGAAAACGCGCGCCTGATGGCGGAAATCGCACGGAAGGATTTCCCCTGAGATGCTGACCAACACGAAAATACTGATCGTCCTGCTGCTCCTCGCCGTCGCGCTGTTGCTCGCGCTGACGGTGTATACCATCGGTTCCATCGTGGCGATTTTCCTTCTCGCCATGCTGTTCGCCTTCGTGATCACGCCGGCGGTGG
>JAVVFP010000062.1:0-10766 GCA_032250495.1 Bacteroidota bacterium
AGGAAATGTCCGCGAGCCAGCTCGAAGCAATTCGAAGACTGAATCGCCGCATCTCCATCGAGGTCACAAAAACATGCAGCGAATGACGCTTGACGATGCGTAGTACATGCGCATGACCATCGAACAGGCAGGCAGGCGAGCGATCGCCTGCCTGCGTGCGTTTTCTTACGACCTGTACTCCGGGTTCGCGTAGTCGGAGCGGCAGCGAAGGACGTCAAATACGAGAGTGCTACCTTGACTAACCTGCTCCCTCACAGTCAAGTTTTTCAGAAAATCCGCCCAATTCCGAGAAAAATTTCGGCGTAAGTGCTTGAAACTATTCAATAAACTCCAAAAATCGGGTTATTTCCTCAGTCTCGCACGTATGCCAATTTCACCACATTCGCAAGCGGACGCCCCGTGACGATCACAGGCAAAGCGCTTCACAGGCGCAACACATGCATTAACGGAGGTGACTACGCCATGATCTCGACCAGCGCAGGTCCAGCGTGCTTCAATGCGCTGATTACGGCCTTTTCCAGCTCTGCACGCTCAGTCACCCTGATTCCGTGGCCGCCACAACTGTTGGCGTAATCCGCAAAATTCGGGTTGTTCAATTCCGTTCGCCAGACGGGCATTCTGATATCACGCTGCTCCTTGGATATTTTCCCGAGTTCGTTATTGTTCAGTAAAAAATGTGTGATGTTCATCCTGTGCAAAACCGCCGTATTGAATTCGGCCATGTATTGCCCGAATCCCCCGTCGCCACTGATGGAAACAATTGGCCGGTCCGGCATGGCGCAGTATGCTCCCATGGCTGCGGGGAAACCGAATCCGATGCTCCCCAGATACCCGGATAGAATTACACGCTGATTCGTGCATTCAAAATATCGCCCGAATGCGTAGGTGTTGTTTCCGACGTCAAGACCGATAATGGCATTCTCCGGCAGCAACCGGCTTAGCGCATCGAAAATATACACGGAATTGATGCCGTGAGTATCCGGCATTGCCGCTATCGCGGCCTTGTCCGCGGACCATTCTTTCTTTCTTGACGCAATGGCATCAGTAGTGTGTGTCGACTGGGAGGAATCGCCCAATCTCTCCGTAAACATTTCGGCGGTGATGCCGACATCGCCCCAGATCGGATTCTCCACAGCATGAAATTTCGCCAGTGCCATTCTGTCGTTATCCACCTGGATAATGGGAATGTTCTTATCGATGCCTGTATGCTGCGAAAACGAGGCACCGAATACGATAAGTAAATCGGATGTATTCATGTAATGAGCCGAAAGCGGCGTCCCGCTCCTCCCCAGAACGCCGACTGCCATCGGATGTGCATCGGAAATCTGTCCCTTTGCCTTGAACGTCGTCATTACCGGCGCCCCGAGTTTCGTGGCGAATTCAATGATGGCGGACATATCGTCCCGGGCACCATAGCCAACGACGACTGCGGGACGCTCCGCTCTCCACACCCGATACATGGCAAGCTGAACTGCATCTTCGGCAGGAGTTATCCGGGTATCGGCCAGTCGTCCATCAGGTTCCCCAGGCGCCTGTACTCCGGCATCGAGGGTCTGAACATCGTCCGGAATGATCAGATGTGATACATTTCGACCTACTATGGCGTGTTTCATCGCGAGTGAAGCGAGTTCCGCGTGTCTGCTGCCGGGCAGAACTATTTTGCTGAATGGTGCAACCGCGTGAAAAGCTTCATGAAGGTCGATGTCCTGGAAAGAACCTGGGCCGAAAAACTGTGTTTCGACCTGACCTGTTATGGCGACGACGGGAGTGCGATCCACATGAGCATCCCATAAACCCGTGAGCAGATTGGTCGCACCAGGTCCAGCTATGCTGAAACATATTGCCGGCTTACCGGATATTTTCGAATATGCAGAGGCGGCGAAGGCCGCCGCGCCTTCGTGACGGATGCCGATATAGGAAATCTTCCCCTGCTCCTCCAGCGTGCGAAACGCATCCGCCATACCGAGATTGGAGTGGCCGACCATTCCGAAAACATGTTTCACACCCCAGTTGACACAGGTTTCGGCCAGCACACGGCTCACTGTCCATGCGGATTTTTCCGGAGGCGTGATTTCCAGATACACTCCGTCATCGCGGACTGCCGTCTCGAAGGTTTGCAGATCCGGATCCTGTCCCAGTGATTTCCCTGTGATCGGATCGAATGGATGTCCATGCCAGGGGCAGCGAATGATGTTGTCCTCGATTCGAGCATCGATAAGCGGACCGCCCTGATGCGGACATATCCCATCCACTGCTCCGTACACGTCATCGATACAGGACAGCAGTATTTGCCGGTTGTGCAGATTGATCTTCTTCGTCTGGCCGCTTTTCACTTCATTAATGTCCGCCACCTTGACCCATTCCGGAGATCGTTTCTCGCTGTTCCGCGCGGCAGCGGTTATGGTTTCCGCCTCATCGTCCCTGAATCCAGCGTACCAGTGCGTCCCATCGCAACGCGGCTTGTTACCCGAATGTCCGCAACGACAGAGCGTGTAGTGCTCCCTGGAGGCGCCATCCCCAAGGTCGGCGTCCTCCAACTCAACACCGCCTCTCACACAATACGGGCCGTTTTTCGAAATGTGAATTTCCTCTTCAGGGAAAAATTCTTTTGTTTCCACGTCGTTTTCAGAATAGGACAATGCACCGGAAGGACACATTTTTATCACATGTTTGATCTCCTCCGCATCCGCGCCGTCAGCATCGATCCAGGGTTCCGTACCAGAGCGGAAAACGCCCGGCAGGTTGTCGGTGCAAAATCCGGCATGAGAGCATATCCCCCGATTGTCATGGATTGTGATTCTCCTGCCGCTGAATGTTTCTCTCTTATCCGGGATCCGGTTTTCGTTTCTATCATCGGTAAAACCGATCCTCGAATGCGTGCCATCGCAGAACGGCTTGCTTTTCGACGCACCACAGCGACAAAGCGCAATCGTAGGGCTGGTTTCCACCGTTTCGTCTCTTGAATTGGTGAATCTTTCGAGGCCCTTCACAAGCAAGGGTCCGTTTTTCGCGGGTTTTATTACGGCTTTTCGATTTTTCATGTCTCACCATCGATAAATATGATTGAACATCCCTGCAGCTCGGTGGATTTGCAATCCAATGGCAACCCGCGCATCGTCGGTCACTCAAACGAATAATGACTTCCTCAGTCGAATGCCGTCGATCAGTTGCCGTGAAGAAGAGGAATACAGTAGTCCTGAGGGCGCATTTTGAAAGATAGAGCATCGCCGTATACCTGACAAGGAGCACGGAACATCGTTTTCACCTGCATCGTTTTTCCTCGGCATACGGCACAGCATCCCAATTCAATTCGCAATGTCGAAAAAACATACAAGGAATGCGCGGGATCATGTGTCCGCTGCAAGACAGACTATCCCCTCCCGGACGTGTACATTGTCCGGAAGCGTAACAGCAGCTCAACGATACTCACTGACCATGCCACCCATTGCTTTCCATATCTGTTTTCAAATGAGAAAGCGAAAGCCACGTTCGAAGAAAATCCTGAAGGAACGCTCCGCATGGCTGATTTCACTGGGCGAAGCTCTCGGACCATTAGAAGCGAACGGACGACGTTTCATCCGCAAACGGGCAGCCCTTTTTCAGTGATCACCATCGGCCGGCCCGGTTATTCGGGTCGGCCGGGATCATGTCTTGTTTCGTCACAGCATACGGTGATGAAAGTACATTCCTCGCGGAGAGGATCGGGGCATCGACAGGTTATTATATGACAGGACCGGAGGACAGATGGCATACATACCCCTATACGGGCAGTTCTCAATGACCGAAGCAGATTCCGCGATGTTCGACCGCTACCGTGCGCCGTGGGGTGGTGTCGACCACATCCTCGGCATTCACGCCTTGCTGCCGGAGACGCTGGAACCGCATATGGTCCTGTATAAACGGCTCATGTTCGCCCGGGGACCGCTCTCACGGCGAGAACGGGAGCTCATTGCGACGGTGGTTTCGGCTGCAAACACCTGCGAATACTGTCTGCATCATCACGCCGATGCGCTTGACCGGGTGACGAGGGATCGGCGACTTGCCCGGATGGTGCGAGCGGATTTCACACGCGCGGATCTCTCGGAACGTGAGGCTGCGATACTGCGATATGCCGACCGCCTTACGCGAAACCCGAGTGCAGATCATGAAGACACGCTCAGGACACTTCGTCAATTGGGATTTACCGATGAAGCTTTGCTGCACATTTGCCTCGTCACCGCGTATTTCAATTTCGTGAACCGCCTCGCCCTCGGACTGGGCGTCGAATTGGAATCCTATTGGAAGATGGACGGTTTCAGTGACCACACCCTCGACATGGCCCACGACAGGAAAACGGAGGACTGATGCCCACATTCTCGTTTTTGCCGGTGGAGGTGGCAACGGTGGCGGCGGACGCGTGGCAGCTCGACACCTCGCCAATCCTGGACAATCACGCATCGTAGGTCTCGCAGCTATTATCAGGCATTGAATCACTATGATCCTGGCGATTCGAATTCTCTCATCCCGTCCCGGCAAAGTCTATTGTTTGCTGGCCATTGCTTCCAGCATCATGTTCATTTCTCACTCTTCGCTCTCACAGGGCCATGACACTCTCCATGCAGAGTACACAGCAGTTCTCAGAGCGCATGTAGAGGATGGACTGGTTAATTATACCGAACTCCAGCAGGATTCGCGGCTCGAGCGATACCTGGCTCGGCTTGCGACCATCGATCCGGACAAGCTCCCTTCCCGCGATGAGCGTCTCGCCTATTGGCTGAATCTCTACAACGCGTCCACTCTGTCACTGGTTACTGTACATTATCCACTGCACAGCATTCGTGCGATCAAGCTCCCGTCTGACCGGCGCGCGACAGAACCTCGGGCACGCTCGCCATGGGATGTAAAATTCGTGCGGACAAAAGACGACACGCTGACTCTTAATGAAATCGAACATGGGATCATTCGAACCGCGTTTGATGATCCAAGAATACACTTCGCGTTGAACTGTGCCGCGGTAAGTTGCCCTCCCCTTCGGAATGAGGCGTACGTCAGTGGGGTCCTCCAGGAGCAGCTGGAGGACCAGACGCGGAAATTCATACGGGATAAACGACGGCAGCGGTTCGACCGACCGAACCGGACAGCCCATATTTCAATGGTGTTTAAATGGTATGCGGCGGATTTCGGCGGTACATCGACGGCAGTTTTGGACTTCATCCGTCGGTATCTGCCACGGTCCAGCACTTTTCCCCGGGAAGGGTGGAACATCCAATTCCTGGAATACGACTGGACATTGAATGACATCGCACAATGAATTCGGGTCTTTCGATCCTCCAGAGTGATAGGTGCGATCAACGTGATTAATGCCATTTTCGCCACATTTCTCGCCTCCCTGCATTTTCTTACGACCTGTACTCCGGGTTCGCGTAGTCGAAGCGGCAGCCGGCCTTCCACAGCTCACGGTTGTTCCCATGGTTGGGAATGCCGCCCGCGTCCTTGAGCATGCGCGCCATGTGCATGAGATTCCACGTCATGATGGTGGTGTTGCGCTGCGTGAAATCGTTGTCGAAGCCCACGCGTGAACCATCCTCCTTCTCGTCTCCGTATGAAGGTCCCGGTCCCGCCTCGCCGATCCATCCACAGTCGGCCTGTGGCGGTGTCGTGTAACCGAGATGCGAGAGCGCGTAGCCGAGGCTCATGGCGGCATGCTTGATACCGTCCTCATTGCCGGTGATCACGCTGCCGCCGACCTTATTATAATAGATGGACTGACCGCGGTCGTTGAGCATTCCCGACATGCCGTAGAGCCGCTCGATGAGAACGCGGCAGACAGAGGATTCCTCTCCCAGCCACAGCGGCGTCCCCACGACGAGAATGTCGGCGGCGCGCACTTTCTCCCACACCGCCGGCCAGTCATCACGCTCCCAGCCGTGTTCCGTCATGTCGGGATACACGCCAGGCGGAACGTGGTGATCCAGCATATGTACGTGTTCGACTGTGGCGCCGTTTTTCGCCATGATCTCTTCGACGACGTTGAGTAGCAACCGTGTGTGGCTTTTTGAGGAATCCCTCTTCAGGGACGTGTTGACGAGAACGGCCCGGATATCCGAAAAATCGCGGGTGTTTTCCGAGCAGAGTTGCTCTTGCTTGTCGTTGAGCGGCATTGGTATCTCCTTGATGATGATGTAGTTGTTGTAGTTCCATTTCGCTTCCGTTGAGCGTTCTTCCTTGTGGCAGCAAGAATGCACTGCAGCGTCATGCAAAAGCGAAGGCACTCTCAGGATGCCTCCCCCCTCTCACTGTCGCGGCAGGGATTCGAGCCATTTGGTGATACGCTGCGCGGCATCGATGATGCGACCACAGTAGCGCATCAGAAACTCCTGTCCGGGAAGCTGGTCCGCTGGCAGCTGCCTCGCCCCGGCGAGCGCTTTGCTTCCATCGAAATCCACATAGGCGAGGCGTGCGGTGAACTCGCTATCGGGACGGCCGAAATCACTCCCGGGAAGGATGGCCACGCCCGTATCCTCAAGAAGCTTTTCGCACATCTTCGCACTGCTGCTGATTCCCCACAGAGCAAATCGATCTGCAAACGCGGAAAAATCCGGAAAAATGTAAAACGCTCCCTGGGGACATTTTACGCGGACGCCGGCAGCCTGCAGCATTTCCGTTATCGTTGCCCCCAGCGCCTTGAGGATGCGTCGCTCATCCTGGAGATATTCCTCAATCTCATCATCGTAGCGAAACGCGGCTACGGCAGCGTGCTGTATCGGACTGCTGGTCGATGTGTAGGTCTCACTACCAACGGTGAGCATGGCGTCACGCAGCCAGCGCAGATTCTCAGGGAAAACAAACAGCCCCAGTCGCCAACCGCCGGCACCGCACCACTTGCTGAGACCGCCGCTGAAGATGGTTCCTTCGGGGTAATGCTCGACGATGCTCCGATGCATGCCATCATGGTGCAGCTTCCCGTAGATCTCGTCCGAAAGAACTACAACACGATGTCTTCGTGCGACGTCAGCGAGGTCCTTCAACTGCTCGGACGTGTATGTCCTCCCCGTAGGATTGGACGGATAGTTGATGATCATCAGGCGCGCCCGGTCAGGATCATCGAAGCATATCTGCTCGAGTTCATCCGCCTGCAGCAGCCAGTCATTCTCATATCGCGTACTGATCCAATGTATATCGCGCCCGAGAATTTTCGCCTGCGGGGCATAGGATACCCACGAAGGTGCGGGTATGATGAGATCGCCGTGATAGGCCAACTGAAGGACAAACATCAATTCCTTGGACCCCGGTCCGATAATGACATCCGCAGGATCGCGCGTAATACCGAAGGTACGCACATGATGGTCGGCAACCGCCTCCCGGAGGGCCGGTAGTCCCTTCACTTCGAGATAGCTCTTCTCATGTGCGGAGGATTTCAGCGCTTCGACGACGCTTGTGGGAACCGGAAACGGTGACTCGCCCAGACCGAGTTTGATGACATCCTTCCCTTCCGCCAGCATCCGGTTTGAACGGTCATTGATCGCGACAGTGGCCGATATTCCCAGCCCTTCAAGATTCGGATTCAGATGAACGGTCGGCATGTTTCTGCTCATATATTCCTCTTTCAGTTGTGATTCCCATCGGACTCGACACCCGCCGGGCGCACGCGATACGTTGATCTCCGGCGCATTGCGCACTTCTCCAAGAACAACGCGCAGTTTTGCGGGAAGAGAGTGCGCGTCCGGCCTTCGCTGAATCAGTGTGGGTGCACATTCGCAGGATAAGGTATCCCCTGTCGCAATACAACACTGTCGCCTTGTTGACATCGGACGTCATTCGGATGACGTATCATGCGAGGTGTCCTGCGTAATTTGTTTCATTATCATTATGTTATGATCACAACCTGACACACAGCCGTGTGATCACGGCGACGACGGAAAATGATACGGAATTGAACTTGGAAGCAGCCGCCATATTATATGCCAAAGATCCCTTTCCCGGACGGGTGAAAACGCGTCTCGCAGCGGCGACCGGTGATGTAAAGGCCGCAAAGATTTATGCGTTGCTGCTGGAGCATGCGCTTGCGCAGCTGGACGCATTGTCACCGTACGTGCGCACGATCATCGACGTGACGGAGCAACGCGATGCAGTACCACTCCGACGACGAATCGGCGACCTCCATATGCTGCGCGTGCAGGAAGGAAGGGACATCGGAGAGCGGATGCGCCATTCCTTCGACCGCTCCTTCGCGGACGGTGCCGCGATGGTCGTGCTGGCAGGATCGGATGTGCCGGGAATTACGACGTCCACGTTCACGACGGGTTTTGACCTCCTCCAGCACCATGATATCGTACTCGGTCCGGCCCGCGACGGGGGATATTACCTGATCGGCATGCGGAATTCCCATCCCGAACTTTTCGACGGCATCCCCTGGGGAACATCCTCGGTGTTCGAAGCGACGCGAACGCTGGCGCGCAACAGCGGACTGAGCGTAGGCACGCTCCTCGTCCTCGATGATATCGATACGCTCGCAGCGCTGCAGCGCTGGATGCGGCGTAACCCGCAGCATCCCCTGAAAGGCAGTATCGAAGCGGTACTGGGCGAAAGCCGCGCCGCGGACTTTCTCTCCCCCACTCATCCCCTTCATAACGGAGACTGACAATGCAGTATTACGAATCCAAAGACCTCGGACGTTTCGCGGAAGTAGGCTTGTTTCGCAAGGAACTGATGGACAAGTTCTTCACATACTACAACAGCGTCACGGGCGAGGACGGCGCGCTGACAAAACGAGAGAAGGCGCTGATCGCCCTGGCCATCTCGCACTTCAAACAGTGTCCCTACTGCATCGAGGCATATACGACCGCGGCGCTGGAAAACGGCGCCGACCCCGACCAGATGACCGAGGCCATTCACGTCTCCGCCGCCATGGCCGCCGGCATGTCCCTCGTCCACGGCGTGCAGATGCAGAACGTGCTCAAGAATTCGGGCGCGATGTGAAAGGAGAAATGATGCATGTATAGAGAAGAAACATCCTCACGCAACTACGATTTTGAAGCGGCGCTGCGGGACAACGGACTCGATCTCGTTCCGACGGGCATCGATACGCTGCAGATCAACGTGACACGGCTCTGCAACCAGGCCTGTCTGCACTGCCATGTAGAGGCGTCGCCGAAGAGAACAGAGCAGATGGATCTTCGAACCGTCGACCAGTGCCTGCGCATCCTCGAGGAACATCCGGCAATTCGCGCGGTGGACATTACCGGCGGAGCGCCGGAACTCAATCCACATTTCGATTATCTCGTCACCCGTGCACGTGCGCTGGACAGGCGCGTGATGGTGCGCAGCAACCTGACGGTCATCATCGACGGCAATCCGCAGAACGGTGAGAGCAAGGCGTACCTGCCCGAGTTCTTCGCCGCACAGGAAGTGGAGGTCGTCTCGTCACTGCCGCATTATCAACCTTACTTTACGGACAGGCAGCGCGGCCGGGGCGTGTTCGAGAAAAGCATCGAAGCGCTGCAGCTGCTGAACCGCCAGGGTTACGGGGCAGAGGACGGCAGGCTGCTCCTCGACCTCGTCTACAATCCGAACGGTACTTTTCTCCCCGGTGACCAGAAATCACTTGAAAGGGATTTCAAACGCGTACTGCTGGAGAAGTACGGCATCCGCTTCACACAGCTGTTCACCATCACCAACATGCCCATTCGCCGCTTTCTCGATCAGCTGCAGCGGGAAGGGACCTACGGCGAGTACATGGAAAAACTGGTCAGCGCCTTCAATCCCGCGGCCGCCGCGGGCGTGATGTGCCGTTCGCTGCTGAGTGTCGGCTACGACGGCACGCTCTACGACTGCGACTTCAATCAGATGCTCGACCTCTCCGTGGCCGCCGGCGTTCCGCAGAACGTGTTCGACTTCGATTTCGACCGCCTGCTGCATCGTCCCGTCGTTTTCGATGGACACTGTTTCGGATGCACGGCAGGGGCGGGCAGCAGCTGCGGAGGGGCCCTCGAATGACACAGGGGAGTCGGCCGTGAGCAGCGCACGCATCGGCGTGGTGATTCCCGCACTCGACGAGGAGGAGAGCATCGCGCATGTCGTGCGGGACCTCCCCGGCATCGTCGAGGAAATCGTGGTCGTCGACAACGGTTCGGTCGACGGCACCCGCCGCGCGGCACAATCGGCGGGCGCGACCGTACTGACGGAGCCCCGGCGCGGCTACGGCTACGCCTGCCTGACCGGTGTCGAGCATCTTGCCGCGAAGGGAGTGGATGTGGTGGTCTTCCTCGACGGGGATTATGCCGACGATCCGCGTGAACTCCCTGCCCTTGTCGCACCGATACTGCGGGACACCCATGATTTCGTGCTCGGTTCCAGGGCGCGCGGCGCACGGGAAAAAGGTGCGCTGCTGCCACAGGCCCGGGCGGGGAATTTATTCGCCGGAACATTTATTCGCCTCTTCTGGGGCGTCCGCTTCACCGATCTCGGTCCGTTCCGCGCGATGCGCATCAGGGATCTGCTGGCAATGAACATGCGGGAACTGCGCTACGGGTGGACCGTGGAAATGCAGATCAAGGCGGCGAAGCGCGGACTGCGCTGCCTGGAGATCCCGGTGTCCTATCGCCGACGCATCGGTCAGTCCAAGGTGACAGGCACAGTGCGCGGCACGGTCTTCGCCTCCGCGCGCATCCTCGGCCTGCATCGCACCACGCTCCGCAAGAAACTCGATCAACAGGGCTCCGACGACGATTGAAGGGCCGGGGGGGACGCCTGAAGGCACCGACTGTGATACCATGGGAACCGCGCCC
>JAVVFP010000646.1:0-1867 GCA_032250495.1 Bacteroidota bacterium
TCCCGCGCCGCAGGCTCCCGCGCCGCAGGCTCCCGCGCCGCAGGCTCCCGCGCCGCAGGCTCCCGCGCCGAAGGCCCCCACGCCCCTCGCGACGTTTTACGTGCGTTATCAGGGACCCGTCTCTTTTGCCGTCCTTGCATGGGTGTTACCACGGGAGCAAATAGGGGGATACTACGCATTGTTTCCGTGGTGGTTGAGGGATACCTTGATGACGTCTATCATCGATAAATATACTCGCTAATATCCGCATAGTCTCGGAAAGCCTTTTCCCCGGCTCACCGGTGTTGTCTTTCCCTGCCTGTTGTCAGCCTCGGTGCTGAGGCAAGGTGCGGCCGGACTTCATTCCCCATTACATATACAAGAGGAGAGTGTTCATGAAAAAGCTCTATCGCATCGCATTTCTGCCCCTGCTGCTGATCGGCCTGTTGTCCGCTTGCAGCGAAGAGTCCCACAATCCCCTCGATGCTTCGAATCCGGGGGCCTCAACTTCCCTGAAGAAACTGTCGGACAATTATCTCGTCGTGTACAGCAGCGAGCAGCAGATGCTGAAATCCGTCGAGAAAGTCGGGGGCACGCTTGTGGACATACTCCATCCCATCAAGGTCGCGACGGTGACAGGACTCAGCGACGACGCAGCCCTGGCGCTGGCGGATATGGCCGGTGTGCAGGAAGTGCTGCGCGACGAGCTGGTGGACTGGGTTCCTTCCTTCCAGGATGCCGTGAGCGGACAGCCGCAGGCGTTCAGTAATCCCGCCGCGAGCGGTGATCCCTGGGATGCAGCATTTTTCGGCCTCCAGTGGGGACTGCAGGCAATCGACGCGCCGGGGGCGTGGAATGTGACCAAGGGCGCGAGCGAGATTCGCGTCGGCGTGCTCGATACCGGCGGCAGTCCCGATCATCAGGACCTCGCGGGCAAGTACGACCTGAGTGCCAGCATCAACCTGAGCTGGAGCAATGCGATTGATCCGACGGACTGGCAGGATCGGCACTTCCACGGGACGCATGTGGCGGGAACGATCAGCACGAACAATATCGGCGTGGCCGGTGTGGCGCCGGATGTGACTCTCGTCGCCGTCAAGGTGCTGGGTGACGACGGCAGCGGGGCCTTCGAGGATATTCTCGCCGGTATCATTTACGCGACGGACGTGGCGGACTGCGACATCATCAACATGAGCCTGGGTGGCTACGGTGCCCGAGCCAAGTTCGGTCGCTTCATCTCCCTGGTGATCCGCGCCGTGAACTATGCCAACAGCCAGGGTGCGCTCGTCGTCATGTCCGCCGGAAATGCAGGCCTTGACCTCGACCATAACGGACCAATGGTTGTACTGCCCGCAGAAGCCGGCGCAGGAATGGTTATCAGCGCTACGGGTCCCGTAGGCCAGCAGGACTTCGATTCCTTCTCCTGCTACTCCAACTACGGCAACAGTGCCATCAGTGTCGCCGCTCCCGGCGGTAATGTCGATTGCGTGGCCGGTGCTTTCGTGACGCCGCTCGACGGTGTGATGTCCTGTCTCGCCCCGTGGATCGCTGCCAACGTGATCGGACTCCCCAATCCCACCACCTATTATACCTTCGCAGCGGGCACCAGCATGGCCGCACCGCATGTGGCGGGCACCGCCGCGCTGGTGGAAGCAGCGAAGGGGAACAGCAATCCCGGTTACCTGCAGGCGCGCCTGCAGAACACGGCCGATGACCTCGGCGCACCGGGCAACGATCCCTACTTCGGCAAGGGCCGCATCAACGCCGCCGCCGCAGTGCAGTAAGTATTACGCGTTTCTTTGTCATGCATGACGTATTTGGCCTCGCCACAGCGAGGCCGTTTTTTTGTGAAATGACGTCCCGCGCCAGGCGCGGAACATCCGCGCCG
>JAVVFP010000647.1:0-1865 GCA_032250495.1 Bacteroidota bacterium
GAGGTGGTGATGATCACGAAACGCTCGAACCACATGCCGACATTGATCAGTATCGACAGGACGAAGACGGTCCCCATCGAACGGCGGAGGCGGCGGAACCAGAACAGCTGCGGGACGAGAACGTTGCAGGAAACCATGATCCAGTAGGCCCAGGCGTAGGGACCGAACATGCGGTTGGCGAAGGCGAAGGCCTCGTAGCCGTTGCCAGAGTACCAGGCGGTGAACAGCTCGGTCAGGTAGGCGAAGCCCACGATGCCGCCGGTGGCGATGATGACCTTGGTCATCGCCTCGATGTGATGCGTGGTGATGTACTGCTCGAAGCGCAGCACCTTGCGCGTGATGATCATCAGCGTGAGTACCATGGCGAAGCCGGAGAACACGGCTCCGGCGACGAAATACGGGGGAAAAATGGTGGTATGCCAGCCCGGGATCACCGAGGTGGCGAAATCCCAGCTCACGATGGTATGCACGGACACCACCAGCGGCGTCGCCAGTCCCGCCAGCAGCAGGTACACCGTCTCGTACCGCAGCCAGTTGCGATTCGACGAATTCCACCCCAGGCTGAACACCCGTGCGAAGCCCCTGCGCAGTTTGGACGTCGCCCGGTCGCGTATCGTCGCCAGGTCGGGTATGAGTCCGACGTACCAGAACACGAGGGAGATGGTGAAGTAGGCGCTGATGGCAAACATGTCCCACACCAGCGGGGAGCGGAAGTTCACCCAGAGCGGACCGCGGAAATTCGGGTAGGGGAGGAACCAGAACGCCAGCCACGGACGACCCATATGGATGATGGGAAAGATTCCCGCGCAGATGACGGCGATGATGGTCATGGCCTCGGCCGAGCGGTTGACCGACGTGCGCCACTTCTGCCGGAAGAGGAAGAGAATGGCGGAGATCAGCGTGCCCGCGTGACCGATGCCTATCCAGAAAACGAAATTGGTGATGTCGAAGGCCCAGCCCACGGTATTGTTCAGTCCCCAGGTCCCTATCCCGGTCATGACCTGGTATACCGTCGTCGTGATGCCGATGCTCAGCATGGTCAGCGACACCGCGAAGGCGAACCACCAGAGCGGACCCGGTCCGCTCTCGAGCGGCGCGCAGACATCGCGCGTGACATCGCCGAGGGATTTGCCGCCGAGCACCAGCGGGCGTCGCAGTATCGAATAGGTGTCAGCCATGATTGTCCTCCGTTGCATCCTCGTTGGTATTGCGTACCTGCATGAGATACCCCACCGAGGGCCTGATGCCGAGTTCTTCGAGTACGCGATAATGTCGCCTGCTGTGCATGCGTTCCTGCAGCGCACTGTCGGCATCGTTCATGTCGCCGAAGGTGATCGCACGCGTGGGACAGGATTGCATGCAGGCCGGCTGAATTTCGCCGTCGGCGACGGAACGGTTTTCGCTTTTCGCGTGGATTTTCGCTTCCTGAATGCGCTGCACGCAGAAGGAACATTTTTCCATCACGCCGCGGCTGCGCACCGTGACGTCGGGATTGAGCAGCAGGGCCATCGGACCTTCCCCGCGCTCATAGTCGAACCAGTTGAAATGCCGCACCTTGTAGGGACAGTTGTTCGCGCAGTACCGCGTTCCCACGCAGCGATTGTAGACCTGCTGGTTGAGTCCCTCCTCGCTGTGCAGCGTGGCGAGTACGGGACAGACGGTTTCGCAGGGGGCGTGATCGCAGTGATGGCAGAGCATGGGCTGATGCAGCACGCGGGGTGCGCCGTCCTCCGCCCGCGCATAGTAGCGGTCGATGCGCAGCCAGTGCATTTCGCGATTGCGCCGCACCTCGTCCTTTCCCACGACGGGAATGTTGTTTTCCACCTGGCAGCCGATCACGCAGGCAGAGCACCCGGTGCAGGCCG
>JAVVFP010000063.1:0-1373 GCA_032250495.1 Bacteroidota bacterium
GAGACCGTCGCCTCATGTACGGGACCGTTCGCATCGCTGACACTGCCTTCGAAGGTATGTGTCACGGCGGGACTCCCGAGCATGACGACGACGTCTGCGCGAATGGTTATCGGTCCGATCTGTGCCGTGGCGATGACCACGCCGCGCGGCGACGTGTTCTGTGTCGAGGCGGTCAGCAGTCCGCCGGACGTGATGGATCCGAAGGACGCGGGGTCGACGGTCCATGTGAGCTGCCCGATCTGGACCTGCTGTTTGAGTCCGGCTGCGGTCCACTCCCAGGCCGTGGCGCTGAACTGGATCTGTTCACCCGGCTTGACCGTCAGCGGTCCCGCCGGGGTGTGGGAAGGAGTAATCTCCAGGACCATGCGCGTGTTCTGCGAAAAGGCGAAAGTGGTCGAACACAACAGAATAGCGAGGATAAGGGGTAATTTTCCTCTCATGGTGTTCCTCCGTGTTTATGATGAAATAGCTGTTTTGCCGCTGCGTATGAATGTATGACAAGAAAAAGGGTGTAAATGTTACAGTGAACGAGATGAATTTTTTACGCACGTTCCCGCGAATCCTACATAATTTTCATGTGGATGTAAGCTGCTGTTAATGTTTCCTTCCTATGTTGCATGCGGTTCCATTTCGTAGCGGTGCGGGACGGACCGGTGTGCCAGAGGAGAGAATAACCAAGAGGCGCGAGCCATGCTTCGCTATACGTACAGAGAACTCACGACTTTTTCGCTCGTCATGCTGCTGCTCATGTGGGCGTTTTACCTGCTCGATTCCGTGCACGGACGCTGGGTCGAAGCACGGGTTCGGTCGCATGTCTCCGATCAGCTGGTGCAGCGCGGTGTCGGTCTGAACAACGCCTTGAACGACAAGATTTCACTGCTCTATGGTCTGCGCAGTTACGTCGAGGTGGATCCTTCGCCGGCACGGCTCGACAGGGAATTTCCCCATATCGCGGCCTCCCTGCACGCGGGGTCCGGCGGGGTGCGCGCACTGCAACTGGTAAGGAACGGGGTGATCAGCCATCTTTATCCCTTCGAGGGCAATGAAACGGTGCTGGGACACGATCTCCTGGGTGATCCGCGTCCTTCGGTTCCGCGGACGATTCGCCACGCGCTGGCCTCTGACCGCGTGACGCTCAACGGTCCGCTCGAACTCCGGCAGGGTGGAAGCGGACTCATCGCCCGGATTCCCATCCGTGAGGGAGACGAGATCTGGGGGCTCGCCGCCGTCGTGATCGACCTCGAGCAGCTGTTCGACGAAGCGGGCGTCAGTTTCCGGCAGGCCGGAATGAGGCTGTCGGCACGCGACGTCGAGAAGACCACCTTCTTCGGGGATCCTGCCGTGTTCAAGGCTTCCCCGGCGATACAGCGCGT
>JAVVFP010000063.1:1383-10734 GCA_032250495.1 Bacteroidota bacterium
CGGCCGTTCCCGTCGGCGGCTGGCAGGCCGCCGTCACCGATCAGATCCTCGCCTTCCGCATCGCGGGCGGTATCATCCTCCTCCTGCTCCTGAGCCTCTTCCTCGTTTCGACGCGCAACAAGTACATCCTGAGTCGACTGGTCGAACGACGGACGCGTGAGCTGCAGGCTCTCAACGAGGAACTGCGCCACGAGGTGGAAGCCCGACGGCGTACCGAACAGGACCTGGTCGCCGCACGCGACAAGGCGCAGCATTCGGAACGGCTCAAGGATGCCTTCATCGCCAGCATGTCGCATGAGATCAGGACCCCGCTGCATGTGATCCTCGGGTACGTGGAGCTCCTGCGCGCGCCGGACGAGGAAATCGGCCATGAGAAGGACAGTTTTATCGACAGCATGAAGAATGCCGGCGGACGCCTCATGCGCACCGTGGAGGAAGTGCTGCACATCTCCAGTCTCCGTGCCGGCACCTTCAAGACGCACAAGGAAGACGTCGACGCCGTGGACATGACCCGCACGCTGGTGCGCAGTTACCGCAGCCTCGCAACCGACCGCGGACTCGGCCTCGTCTTTCGTTCCACCCTGGTGCGCGCCCAGGTGCACGCGGATCGCTACTGCATCGAACAGGTGCTGACTAATCTGATCGACAACGCGGTCAAGTACACCGAGAACGGTTCCGTGGAAGTTTCCATCGACGGATCGGAGAACGACTGTCGCATTTCCGTGAGGGACTCCGGTATCGGCATCTCGGAAGAATATATCAGGCACGTTTTCGATGTCTTCTCCCAGGAGGAGATCGGCTATAACCGACCCTACGACGGCCTGGGACTGGGCCTCGCCCTGACCAAGCGCTATGTCGAACTCCATGGTGGCGACATCACCGTCCGCAGCGAAAAAGGACACGGATCGGAGTTTATCGTCGCGCTCCCCGCCATGGCGACGGTGCGGCACAGCGTGCCCGAAGAAGAATGCTCCCGTGGCCGCCCGGCCATGGAAGCACCCGCGCTCACACTGATTCGGGATGCAGCCCATGTAGCCTGATTGAAGCGAGCGCACCTCCTCTACACACGAGAGCAGAAAGCCGCGTATTGCGAAAGCAGACGCGGCTTTCTGTTTCTGAACGTCCCCGACATGTGTATATTGCAGGAAATGATCGGATAAACCTCTCCGGCACTGAGCATGGCAGAACAGCGGCCTATGGCTGAACGGCAGCGATTTCGCATCGCAGTCATCGACAGCGATCCACTTACCATCCACCTCCTCGAACGCGCCCTCGGCAGCGGACCGGGCCATCGCCTGGCAGCCTATGCGGATGGTACGGCGCTGCTCGCGGAGTCCGGTCGCGAAGCACCCGCTGAGAGTCCGCACGCAATATTGCTCGGTCTCGAGGCGGAAGGGATCGCCCCGCTGTCCACTTTCGCACGCATACGCAGCGCCTTTCCCGGCGTCCCTGTCATCATTCTCACCGATGCGGCCACGCAGGAAGTTGCCGAAGAGGGCCTTCGGCGTGGAGCGGCGGATTACTTCACCCGTCCGCTGGACCTGCGCCGCCTCCGCTACGTGCTTCCCCGCATCATCGAAGACGCGCTCTGCCGCCGCAATACCGCTGCGGAGGACGGCGGCGCGATGAGCATGGACGCCGCCAGGGAGCGCGCCGTGCGCCGCGCGCTCACGCATGCGAAAGGAAATATCAGGGAGGCCGCCCGCCTGCTCGGCATCGGTCGCACGACGATATACAAACTCATGGAACGCTATGCGATCGACCGGGATGGGACTTTGGAAAAACCTGTGTAACTTTCTGTTCCGTAATGTGTTACATTCACGAGCTCAAGCTGCCCCCTTCACAAATCTTTCCCTTTCACGCGTTTGTCCCGTCTCAACTGGCCGGGACGGCCAAACAATAGCAGGTGCACAATGAAGATTTTCCGCTGCCTCGTTCTCCCGCTGCTGCTCTTCCTGTTCCTTGTATCCTGTTCCGAAGACAACGCCAACCAGCCGGCGACGGTCAGCGTGTCCGGCACCGTCCAGGTCGCCGGCAGCGCCGCGGGACTCCCCGGTGCGGACGTGATCGCCAGCAGGCACGACAACAGCGAAGTGCTCGGCCGCACGGTCACGGACTCGACCGGCGCGTTCCTTCTGCAGGGACTTCCCCCGGTGCTGATGGATATCGTCGTCGAAGCGAACGGCTATGCCCCTGTGCTCTTCGAGTCCATGGATCCGGTCGCCTCCCCGCAGGCGCTCGGAAACATGTCCGTGCAGATGACTGCACTGGATACCTGCTGCAGCGGCGTGCTCATCCTGTACGTGAAAAACGCAGCAGGGGAAAAGCTGAAGAACATCCCCGTCGTCATAAAGAAAAACGGCGTCGTCATCGATGACCCACGGACGAACGAGAACGGCCGCATCGCCGTGGACGGACTGTGTCCCGGGGACTATTCCATCCGCATCGCCGCGGAGCCGTACAAGGTGTACGAAGCCGTTTTCACGATCAATGCCGGTTGCGAGCCGGTGGAACTCATCGCACAGCTGCAGCAGGAAAGTGAGGGCTGCTGCCAGGGTGTGCTGACGCTCATCGTGCGCGACGGCAGCAACAATCCCGTCGTCGGCGCAAAAGTGCTCGTGCGCAGGGGGGCACAGGTCGTCGAAGATCCACGGACGGACGCCAACGGGAAAATCATCGTCGACGGACTCTGTGCCGGTGAATACAACTACCGCGTCTCGAAAGAGGGTTACAAGGTCGTCGAAGGCGTGTTCGCGATCGACAGCAACTGCACGCCGGTCACGAAGGAAGCCACACTCGAACAGGTCGCAGAGGTCTGCTGCAGCGGCGTGCTGACGGTGACGGTCGTGGATTCCAGCGCGACGGCGATGCCGGGCGCCACGGTCAAACTCTGGAAAAGCGGCGCGCTGATCGAAACGGCGCAGACGAACGCGCAGGGCATCGCGGTGTTCGATGGACTCTGCAAGGGTGAATACGGCGTCGCCGTATTGAAAGAAGGCCTCCGAAGCCGCGAATTCACCTTTGCCGTCAATGAGAACTGTGATCCGTTCTCCAAAACCATGGAATTACTGCCGTAGCCGCACAATACGGCTGCCACAACCACACGTCTTCCGCACAGCTGCCCCGTTCATTCCTGCAGCGTGTAAAAAACTCCCCGCCTCACGGGGAGTTTTTTTATACCGAAATGAGAGTGAATGGACGAATACGGGACACTGATCAGGGGATATTGCTGGGGATACCATTTAATCGAGAAATTTTTCGTGATTGTTTGCATACCTTGCAGGCGAATGATAATTTGCAGTATGAAAATCTCTTATTCTGAGATTGAGCTGATAAACAGTGAGTTACTTTGAGAGGTAATTGGATGTCAGAAAACCTGGAATCGGTCATCAAGGCCATCTGCGAAGGTTTCGGAAATGACAGGACGCGCATGATGGATATCGTGCGGGAAGTGCAGGAAACTTTCGGCTGTGTGTCGGATGACGCGATGGACCTCATCGCCACGCAGGTGCAGACGCATCGCGTCGAGGTGGAAAGCGTCGTCACGTTTTACGCTTTTCTCTCCAAGAAACAGAATGGCAACGTCGTCATCCGCCTGTGCGACGACATCATCGACCGCATGTTCGGCTACGAGCGGATCAGGCAGTCCTTCACCGAGGCCCTCGGCATCGATGTCGGGGAGACCACGGCGGACGGTCGCTTCTCTATCGAGACCACGCCGTGCATCGGCATGTGTGATCAGGCGCCTGCGCTGATGGTCAACGACGAAATATTCACCGAGGTCTCGCGCGACACCGTGATCGAAATCGTCGAGCAGCTCAAGAACGGCGTGGCGCCCGAGCGTCTGCGTCGTCGGCTCGGTGACGGCAACAACTCGAGTCCGCTGGTAGGCGCAGCAGTGGCGAACAACATCCGCAAGCAAGGCGAGGTGATTTTCGCTCCGCTCGAGTGTGGACGTGCGTTGAAGAAAGCGCTGTCGATGAGTCCCAACGAAGTCATCCGCGACGTGAAAACCGCGCGGCTGCGGGGACGCGGCGGGGCCGGTTTCCCGACGGGTATGAAATGGGACTTCACGCGCGGTGCGAAGGGTGAAAAGAAATTCGTGATCTGCAACGCGGACGAGGGTGAGCCCGGCACGTTCAAGGATCGCGTGATCCTGACCGAGCGACCGGAACTGCTCATCGAGGGTATGGTCATCGCCGGCTACGCGATCGGCGCGCAGGAGGGCATCATCTACCTCCGCGGCGAGTATGCGTACCTGCGTCCTTTCCTCGAGGACAAGCTGCAGAAGGCCCGCAACATCGGCATGCTCGGAGAGAAGGTGTTCGACAAGGACGGCTTCTCCTTCGACATCCGCATACAGATGGGTGCCGGCGCGTATGTCTGCGGCGAGGAAACCGCACTGATCAGTTCCTGCGAGGGACTGCGGGGCGATCCGAAAAACCGTCCGCCGTTCCCGGCGCAGAAGGGTTATCTCGGCCACCCGACCTCGGTCAACAACGTGGAGACGTTCTGCTGCGTCGCGCGCATTCTCGATCAGGGTGCGGGCTGGTTTTCGCAGATCGGTTCAAAGGGAAGCACCGGTACCAAGCTGCTGAGCATTTCCGGCGACTGCCGTCGGCCGGGTGTGTACGAAGTGCCCTTCGGGATGACAATGCATGAAGTGCTCGAAATGGCCGGCGGCGACGGTGCCGCGGCCGTGCAGGTCGGCGGTCCGAGCGGCAGCCTGATCGGTGCGGATGATTTCGGCAGGACGATCTGCTACGACGATCTCGCCACGGGCGGCGCGCTGATGATTTTCGGCGCACACCGTAACATCCTGGAAGTCGTCGACTATTTCATGGATTTCTTCATCGAGGAAAGCTGCGGCTACTGCACGCCGTGCCGCGTGGGCAACGTGTTGATGAGAGATCGCCTCGAGAGAATAATGGAAGGAAAGGGTGAGCCGGCGGACCTGACGTACCTCGAGGAGCTGGGTGCGGTCATCAAAGCGACCAGCCGCTGCGGCCTGGGCCAGACCTCACCGAACCCCGTCCTGTCGACGCTGAAGAATTTCCGCGCGGCCTACCAGGTCCTGGTCAAGGAAGACCAGCCCTTCCAGCCGACCTTCGACATACAGAAAGCCCTCGGAGAGGCCAAGGCCATCGCAGGTCGCCCCTCCATGCACTTTGCCGAATAAATGCAATTGAACGAAACCGGAATACAATCATGAGTGATAACACCATCACGTTCGAAATCGACGGCGTCGAAGTGCAGGGAACGGCCGGACAGACCATCATGCAGGCCGCAGATGCCGCCGGCATCTACATCCCGCGCCTCTGCGCCTTCGACGGACTTCTGCCCTTCGGCAGCTGCCGCGTCTGCACGGTGAAGGTCAACGGACGCTTCCAGTCCGCCTGTACCCAGCCGGTCGCCGCGGACATCATCGTAGAAAACGACACCGAGGAACTGCTCGAGTTCCGCCGCAACCTCGTAGACATGCTTTTCGTGGAAGGCAACCACTTCTGCATGTTCTGCGAGAAGAGCGGGAACTGCGAGCTGCAGGCGCTGGCCTACCGCCTTGGCATCGCGGCACCGAAGTACCCGTACATGTTCCCGGCGGACCGCAATGTGGACGCCTCGCATCCCGACGTATTCATCGATCACAACCGCTGCATTCTCTGTGCGCGCTGCGTGCGGGCTTCGCGCGAACTCGACGGCAAGAACGTCTTCCAGTTCGTCGGACGCGGTCCCGAGAAGCGCATCGCCGTCAACGCGCGCGCACGCCTGGTGGATACGGATCTCGACACCGCGGACAAGGCGATCGACGTCTGTCCCGTCGGTGCCATCCTCCGCAAGCACGTCGGCTATTCCACGCCCGTCGGGGAGCGCAAGTACGATCACGCGCCCATCGGTGCGGACATCGAAGCAAACAAACAATGACCAAGGAGCAGGAAACCATCATGGCCAAGCCAAAAGTTGCAACCACGTCCCTGGCCGGATGCTTCGGATGTCACATGTCCATTCTCGACATCGACGAGCGCATCCTGGACCTCGTGGAACTCATAGATTTCGACAAGTCCCCCATCAACGATATCAAGGAATTCACCGGTGAATGCCTCGTCGGCATCGTCGAAGGCGGCTGCGCGAACGAAGAGAACGTCCGGGTGCTGCAGGACTTCCGCAAGCACTGCAAGATCCTGATTTCCCTCGGCGACTGTGCGATCAACGGCGGACTGCCCGCGATGCGCAACACCATCCCGCTGCAGGAATGTCTCGACGAAGCGTACCTCAACGGTCCGTCCGTGCACAACAGCACGGGGAAAATCCCGAACGATGCGGAAATCCCCCTGCTGCTCGACAAGGTCTATCCCTGCCACGAAGTGGTGAAGGTGGACTACCACCTGCCGGGCTGTCCGCCCTCCGCGGATACCATCTGGCAGGCGCTCACGGCGCTGCTGACCGACAAGCCGCTGGATCTGCCGTACGAACTCATCAAATATGACTAGTCCCTCGGGATGACACGTGAAAGGAAAAGGAGATAACAACGTGCAAGATACACAAGATCTCAAGCGGGTGGTCATTGAACCCGTGACCCGTGTCGAAGGACACGGCAAGGTGACCATTCTGCTCGACGAGCAGAACCGGGTCAAGCAGGCGCGGCTCCATATCGTGGAGTTCCGCGGCTTCGAACGCTTCATCCAGGGACGCCCGTACACCGAAGCCCCCGTCCTCGTGCAGCGCCTCTGCGGCATCTGTCCGGTCAGCCATCATCTCGCCGCCGCCAAGGCGATGGACCAGGTGGTGGGTGTCGATACGCTGACACCGACGGCGGAGAAGATGCGCCGCCTGATGCATTACGGGCAGATGTTCCAGTCTCACAGCCTGCATTTCTTCCATCTCGCTTCGCCGGACCTGCTTTTCGGCTTCGACGCCGACGTCGCGATCCGCAACGTGATCGGCGTCGCCGCCAAGCACAGGGACCTCGCCGTGCAGGGCGTGATGATGCGCAAGTACGGACAGGAAATCATCAAGGCAACGGCCGGAAAGAAAATCCACGGAACAGGCGCCATTCCCGGCGGCATCAACAAGAACCTCTCCATCGAGGAGCGCGACAGCTTCCTCAAGGACATCGACCAGATGACCGAGTGGTCGCGCGGTGCGCTCAAGATCGCCAGGGACTACACGGTGGAGAATCTCGAGGCCGTCGCGCCTTTCGGATCCTTCGACTCCAACCACCTCTCCCTTGTCCGCGAGGACGGTGCGATGGACCTCTATCACGGCAACCTTCGCGCCATCGACGCGCAGGGCGAGAAGATTTTCGACCAGGTCAACTACAACAACTACCTCGACTATATCGCCGAGGACGTGCGTGACTGGTCGTACATGAAGTTCCCCTTCATCAAGTCCCTCGGCGTCGACGACGGCTGGTACCGCGTCGGTCCACTCGCACGCGTCAACGCCTGCGATTTCATCGATACGCCGGAAGCCGAGGCGGCCCGCAAGGAGTTCATGGCCGTGACCGACGGGAAGCCGAACAACCTGACCATGGCCTATCACTGGGCACGCATGATCGAGACTCTGCATTCGATAGAGAAAATCCGCGAACTGCTCGAGGATGCCGACCTGCAGGGCACTGATCTCGTCGTCAAGGGTGAGCGCCGTCCCGAAGGCGTGGGCCTTCTCGAAGCCCCGCGCGGCACGCTGTTCCACCACTACCGCGTCAACGACGACGGCCAGGTGACAATGGCGAACCTCATCGTCTCGACGACCAGCAACAACGAGCCGATGAATCGCGCCGTCTCGAAAGTCGCCATGGACCATATTTCCGGCAAGCCGGAGATTACCGAAGGACTGCTCAACCACATCGAGGTCGCCATTCGCGCCTACGATCCGTGCCTCTCCTGCGCCACGCATGCGCTGGGCAAGATGCCACTGGTCGTGCGCCTTGTCGACGCCGAAGGCAACGAGGTCGCAAAGAAGAGCACCTGATGGACAGCACGCGCAGAATTCTGCTGATCGGATACGGCAATCCCGGCCGCCTGGACGACGGACTCGGTCCGGCACTCGCGGCCGCGGTCGAGAAGCTCGCGCCCGCCGGCGTGACGGTGGATTCGGATTATCAGCTCACGGTCGAGGACGCGAGCGACGTCGCCGCGCATGACATCGTGATCTTCGCCGATGCCTCCACCAGCGGAACGGAACCGTATTACGTCGAAGCCGTCGAAGCGAAAGCAGCGCTGAGTTTTTCCAGCCACAGCGTCGAACCCGCGGTGCTCCTGCACCTGGCGCAGACGCTGTTCGAGGCGAAAACGCGCGGCTACATCCTCGGCATCCGCGGCTACGAGTTCAACGAATTCGGCGAGGGATTGTCGGAACCCGCGGCGCAGAACCTCGAAAAAGCGCTGCAATTCATCAAACTGGTGCTCGCAGATCCGCAGCTGCTGGACAGCACGTCCCGCATGCCGCACTGATCCCGCGCACGATTCCGGTTGCGAATACACGAGAATTCATCATATGGAGATGCACAATGAAGGACGGTAAACACGTGATCCTGTACCTGGATGACGATCAGGACATGCTCGACGCCGTGCGCATCATTCTCGAGGCCAATGACTACGAGATGGTGGAAGCGCACAGCGGGGAGGAGGGCCTGCAGGTATACAAGGACACCAATCCCGATTTCCTGCTCGTCGACCTGATGATGGAGGAAGTTGACGCCGGTACACGGTTCGCCAAGGAAATGAAAGTCCTCGGAAACAAGGCCCCGGTGTTCATGCTCAGCTCCGTCGGAGACAGCCTCGACGACAATACCGATTACAGGGAACTCGGCCTCGACGGCGTGTTCCAGAAACCGATACACCCGAAAACGCTTCTCTCCATCCTGAAAAAGAAGCTGGGATAGTGGATTGAAGGTCCAGGCGGACCTTCACAGGGATGGATTGAAACGACGGCAGGGGCCGGTCCAATGGATCGGCCCCTGCTGTTGTAATCATTCGAAAATCCATTCGCCCTGTCGCTTGAGGCGCTCATCGAGTCCGTGCTCGATCAGCCAGGCGGCGGTTTCCTCATCGCTGCGCCGCAGGTAGGGAAGGGTGGTGTCATTCGCGAGCACATGTGAAAGAATTGCGACCACGCCGGCGGACTCACTCAGGTAGACCCGGTTGACCAGGTCGAAGGTGTCCCCGAAGTCGTGATAGGTTTCGACCATGTGCTTGTCGAGATGTCCCAGAGGGGTGATGGCCGGAATGCCGGCGAGCATGAAGGGTTGGTGATCACTGTTTGTCCAGGGCTGGTTCATGACGCCGCGGGACATGTCGAAGCCGGTCATGCCCTCTGCCACCGCAGCAAGAGCGAAACCGATGATGCGTT
>JAVVFP010000064.1:0-5593 GCA_032250495.1 Bacteroidota bacterium
GAAGAGAAAAAGGCCTGATCACCACGTCATAGCTCGTGAAGCGCCGTGGTCCCGTACCACGGCGTTTTTTTTGCCAATGCACTTTCATACACATTTCGAAATAGGAGCGGCTTCGCCGCAGCAGTTCCCCGAGGCGAACCTGCCTGAAATCGCCTTCGCCGGACGCTCCAATGTCGGGAAATCCTCCCTGCTCAATTCCCTGCTCGGGGCCAAACAGCTCGCGCGCGTGAGCACGACGCCGGGAAAAACGCAGGAGATCAATTTCTACCGGGTAGATGACAGCTTCCGCTTCGTCGATCTTCCCGGCTATGGCTATGCGAAGACATCGCAGCAGCGCAGGCGCAGCTGGGGAAAGCTCATCACTGCCTATTTCGAAGGCGGCCGACCGCTCGCCCTCGTGGTTCAGTTGCTCGATTCACGCCTGCCGCTGCAGGAGTCGGATGCACGCGTGCTTCGCTGGTTCGTCGAGGAAGGCTTTCCCGTGCAGGCAGTGCTGACGAAAATCGACAAGCTCAAGCAGGGAGAACGGGTCATGCAGGAAAGGACGCTGCGCGCCGCGCTGGAAGAACTCGGCTATCGGAACAGCGTGATCCCGCTCTCCAGTCTCAAGGGCATTGGGAGGAAGGAACTGTTACAATCCATTTTCCTCGCGGCAGGGAGCCGCTGAACACACCCATCGACGCACCCCAATGTTTGAAACTTTCATCAAGACGTTCATCCCCCTGTTCGTCGCCATGGATACGCTGGGTCTGATCCCGCTTTTCCTCGCGTTGACGCAGGGCATCGAGGGCCGCGACCTGCGCAAGCTGATTTACAGCGCTGCCTCCGCGGCGTTCATCATCGCGATCATCTTTCTTTTCACAGGGACCGCGCTGTTCGAGTTCCTCGGCATCACTTCGCATGACTTCCGCATCGGCGGAGGCATATTGCTGCTCGTGCTCGCCATACAGGATCTGGCTTCCTCCAACGGGGAAAGCAGGCGCAGACCCAAGGCCACCGTCGGTGTCGTGCCCATCGGCATACCGCTGATCATGGGACCGGCCGCGCTTACCACCATACTCATCCTCGTCGACACGCAGGGACTGGGCATGACCATGGGCGCTCTCGTGGCCAATTTTGTCCTCGTGCTCGTCCTGCTCCTCAATTCCAAATGGATCATACGCATCATGGGCGAGGCCGGTTCGCAGGCGTTCGCGAAAGTGGCCTCACTGTTCATGGCCGGCATCGCAGTGATGATGATACGGTCCGGGATAGAAGGAATACTCTAGACGCCGTCACAGGGCAGAACGGAAATGCCCGGGATGGTGGTCGCGAAGCCGCTTCCGAGTACCTGGGCCGGCGTCCATGCGCCGGGGGGGAGGTCTCCCCGCAGCAGTCGCGGCAGAATGGCCAGCGCAGTTTCCACCGTGCATGCATACCCCTCCGGGGTATGCATGAAAAGGCATCGATGCTCGCCGGATGCGTTCCAGACGTCCCCGCGAAGGTGCATGGTGTTGTTGCGCCTGGCGTGTGCGTCAGGACCGCGCACCGTCCTGGAGACGAAACCCTGCACGCTCCGCCTGATGCGATTGACGCCGAGGAGAGTCGAGAGCAGTCCGCGCGCCAGTCGCATGGCGATCGCCGTCGGCCACGGGACGGCACCGGAAACGCTGATGTTCGGAATCCCGGTGCTGTGCCATGCAGTGACGATATCGCCCCAGGGGATGGTGATGGTGCATCGCTGCCGGTCGTCGAAGCGCACGGAGCGGATGCGCCATGCATGCGGCACGCGTTTCACCTCCCCGTTCTCCCGTATGCTCCCTCCGCCGGGAATGGTTTCGATGGTGACCTTCAGCGTGCCGGGACTGAGGGAGGCTTTTCCCCCCATGGCGATGCGCAGTTCGACGGCATCGGGCAGCTGCTCTTTGAGCATCAGCGCCAGGCAGTCCGTCGGAACCACGTCGTAACCGCAGCCGGGCAGAAGAGTGATGCCGCACTCCCTGGCTTCCTCATGCCGCGCGAAAATGGCTTCAAGGACGGGGATTTCCCCGTCGATATCCATGTACTGCGTTCCCGTCCGCAGGCAGGCTGCGATCATGGCGTCCGCGGTATCCGCGAACGGTCCCGCGCAGTGCAGCACGAGCGAAACGCCGTCGAGCGCAGTATCGATTTCCTGCGCGTGGTCAAGGGAAAATACCCGATGTTCGCAGCCGAGCCGCTCAGCGAGGGCAAGTATGCTGTCCGCACGCCGTCCGGCGACGATGGGGGAGAGTCCCCTTTGAACGGCTTCTTCCGCTATGAGGCTGCCCGTATACCCATTGGCACCGTACAACAGCCAACGCCCGGTGGGAGCCACCCCGGGAGATGGTGTAGAAGTATTCATCTATCGACCGCATTGTGGATCAGGCAAGATCTTTCGCTGCGGGGCCAATCAATGCTTCCACGATTTTCGCCGAGGAAAGCACTCCGGGAAGTCCCGCGCCGGGATGCGTCCCAGCGCCGGTAAAGTACAAATTTTTAACATCTTCACTGCGGTTGTGCGGACGGAACCACGCGCTTTGCGTCAGTACCGGTTCTACGGAAAATGCAGAACCGAGGTAGCTGTTCAGACGCGTTTCGAAGTCATCAGGAGTGAAAATGCGCTCCGTGGCGAGATGTTCTCGCAGTCCGGGAAGATAATGCTCCTCGAGGAAGGAAAATACGCGCTCCTTGAGGCGGGGACCCTCATGCGACCAGTCGATACCCGATGCGTTGTGCGGGACAGGGACCAGAGCGTAAAACGCGTCACAGCCTTCCGGCGCCAGGGAGGGATCGGTCGCGGTGGGACGGTGCAGGTACAGGGAAAAATCGTCCGCCAGTTTCTTGTGCGTGAAAATGTCCTCGAGCAGTTCGCGATAGCGGTGGCTGAGGATGATGTCATGATGCGCGATCCCCGGGTACTGCTTCGTCGTCCCGAAGTAAATGACGAAGAGGGACATCGAGTAGCGCATTCCTTTCACTTTCCGGTCGCTGTACTTCCTGCGCTGCTTGCGGTCGATCATGTTCAGATACGTGTAGGCCACGTCGGCGTTGCTGACGACGGCGTCCGCTGCGATGTACTGTCCATTTTCGAGCGCCACGCCCCGGGCCCGCCCGTCGCGCACGTCGATGGAAGCGACCTCGCTTCCGAGCATGAGCGTTCCCCCCTCCTCCTCGAACAGCCGTGTGAAGCCGCGAATGACCTCTCCTGTTCCGCCCATCGCGTAATGCACGCCCCATTCCTTTTCGAGATAATGAATCATCGAATAGATGGAGGTGGTGTGGAAGGGGTTGCCGCCTACAAGCAGGGGGTGGAAGGTGAAGACCATGCGCAGCCGCGGATCCTTGATGAAGCGGGAGACGAAGGAGTACACGCTGCGGTGCGATCCGAGTTTCACCAGGTCGGGCAGCACCTTGAGCATGCTGCCGATGGTGAGGAAGGGCTTGTCCGCCAGTTCGATGAAGCCCTTTTCGAAAATCGGCTTCGTACGTTTCATGAACGCGCGGTATCCCTCGACGTCATCCGGGTTGAACTTGCGGATGTTCTCCTCGATGAAACCCGGGTCGTTGTTGTACTCGAAAAAGCTGCGGTCGTGAAAGTAGATCCTGTAGAACGGGTGGACCGGAACGATGCGCACGTAATCCTCGCTCTTCCTGCCGAACAGCGTGAAGAGCTCGTCTATCAGCCAGGGCGCGGTAATGACCGTGGGACCGGCGTCGAAGCGGAAACCATCCTGCTCGAAAACATAGGCACGGCCCCCGGGTTTGTCGAGTTTTTCGACAACGGTCACCTCATGTCCGGCGGCCAGCAGGCGCAGGGCCGAGCCCAGGCCCCCGAACCCGGATCCGATTACGACGATGCGGCTCATCCAGTTTTTTCTCCATTTTATTGGCGGGTACGCGGTCGCTGTTTTGACGACTACAGTAAAAGCGGTTTTTCACGATCATAGTTCCGGAGAAGTGGACCGTTTCGATCAGAAATCCGTGCTCATCCCGAGACTGAGCGCATTACTGTTGTAATCATAATAGCTCGTGTTCGACCGGTTGCGCATGTGGACGTACCCGAGGGAGAGGCGCAATCCGTTGAACAGCAGCCAGTCACCGCCGAAGCGCTTCTCGATCCGCAGCCAGCCGCCAATGCGGTCATCCTGCCGTGACTCCACATTCGGATCGCTGTAATCGAGCGTGGATGGATAATCGTAGGACTTCGCAATATAAAACCCGCCCCCGCGGAGCCTCATCCCCCAGTTGAGCACCTGTGTCAGCGTGAAGCTGAGCTCACTGCTTTCATAGCTGTAGGGATCATCGAACAACTCCTCCTCACCGATGAAGTCCACCGCGCCACCCACGAAGGCACGTCCGCGGTCCGTGAGATTCCAGCGCTGCAGAAAGCGAACACTCAGTCCGGTCGTTTCGCCCAGGGATTGCCCGATGTTGACCCATGCGCGCAGCTGGCTCGTCGAGGGCTCCTCGAATACGAGGTACTCGACGGTGGATTCCATGCCACCACGCCGGCCTCCCGTGTTCAGTCCCATCCGGCCTGAACCACCGCCGTATCCTTCTCCGCTTCCCGAGCTGCTTCCATCCCCGTCACCACCGCTGCCGGGACCACCGCCGCCGTCACCACCGCCGCCGTCACCGCCGCTGCCGGGACCGCCGCTGCCGGGACCGCCGCTGCCGGGACCGCCGCCGCTCAGCGTGAGTCCCGCGCTCTCCGCGGCAGCGCCATGCAACACGGTCGAGGCGCCCAGCGTGTTCGAGAATGCATTCTGGCTGTAATTCTTGAAACCGTATTCGGCCTGTATGCGCAGGCTCGTACGGGTTTCGAAGAACATCATGGTACCGATGGAGGCGAAATGCTCCAGGTAGCTCAGTTCTCCGAAGTTCGGGTAGCTGCGGTAGCGCGCGTGGTAGGTAAGCATCAGCGGCAGGTCCCCGACGAGCTGATGTCGCCAGGAGAGTGAGCCCATGGCCTGCGAATAGTCATAGAGCACGTAGTCGTCGCGGTCGATGCGAAGGCTACCGTTTCCGATCACGGTCAGACTGTTCGCATCGCCGTCCCCGTACTTCATGACGTAGGATGCTGCCATGCTCTGCAGCGCGTACAGGCGCTCGGGGTATTCGGAAAATGTGGTGAGCGCCCCGCTGTAGTTTACCGCCCAGTTCCCGTCCTCCGGAAAATAGCCGTACATGAGGGAAATGTCAGTCGATGCGGAGGATGCGCCCGCGTAATTGCGGAACATGTTGTCGTCATAGCCGTTGTCCAGCGAGAGGGTGCCGAGCCATTGCCCCTGAAGAGAAGTCGAGGTCAGCACGAGCACCGCGAGAAAAAGGAGCACGCGTCTCATTGTCCGCCGCCTCCCTTCTGCTGGCCGCGGCGCTCGCCGCCGCCGACCCCCATGCCGCTGCAACGCTCGTCGTTGATGCCGTCGCCGTCGACGTCGATGAAATGATCTCGCCGACGTTCACGCATGTGCTGCCTCTGTGCCTTCGCATCCTGCTGCTGACCTGACAGGCTGTTGTCGTTAATGCCGTCGCCGTCTTCGTCGACAAAGTGGTCGCGGGCGGCGTCCTCTTCCCCGTTGCCTTCCTGCGC
>JAVVFP010000064.1:5693-10727 GCA_032250495.1 Bacteroidota bacterium
CGAGCGTGACTGCTCCTGCGCCGAGCGTGACTGCTCCTGCGCCGAGCGTGACTGCTCCTGCGCCGAGCGTGACTGCCTGCCGCGTGTTTTCTCCTGCGCCGATGCTGTTGCGGTCAGGAAGAACGCGAAGAGGAGCACGAAAGCGGCGGAAAGTACTTTTATGGAATGCATATCGGCCTCGATGTGATAAGGACGTACACGGAATATGTGACAACAACCGTGCCAGTGGCATATCCTTCGATTGAACTTCACTCGGACAACAGGGGAGTCGGGAGGCCGGTCGTTTCGACAATATTGTCGAAACCGGGAGGCAAATTTTGTCGATACTGCGCCTAGTCTTCCCTTATTTTCGAGAGTTTGTACCGCAGTGTGCGCTCCGAGATGCCGAGCAGTTCCGCGGCTTTCACCTGGTTTCCCTGCGTCTCTTCCAGGGCTTTCGCAATGAGCGATTTTTCCAGCTGCTCGAGTTTCTCATTCAGCTTGCCCAGAGCGAACAGTCCCTCCTGATCGGGAGTCCTGCGCTCCGTGGTCGCGCCGATATCGGGAGGCAGGTCCCTCGTGGTGATGCTGTCTTCGCGTGACATCACGACGGCGCGTTGAATGATGTTTTCCAGCTCGCGGACATTCCCGGGAAACGCATGGCGCATGAGTGCGTCCATGGCCTCCGCGGAAATCCGGTCGACACTTTTCCCGTTGATTTCCGCGTATTTGCGGATGAATTCCTGCACGAGCGGTGCGATATCGCTGCGGCGTTCGCGCAGCGGTGGAATGGTGATGGTGACCACGTTGAGCCGGTAGAACAAGTCCTCGCGGAACTCGCCGCTCTCCATCATTTTCTCGAGATCCCTGTTCGTGGCTGCGACGATGCGGGCATCCAGGTCCAGCGTTTCGGAGCCACCCACACGCTCTACCTGTCCGAACTGCAGCGCGCGGAGAAGCTTGACCTGTATGGCGAGCGGAATGTCTCCCACCTCGTCGATAAAGAGCGTACCGCCGTCCGCCTGCTCGAATTTGCCGATGCGCTGTCGGTCCGCCCCGGTAAACGCGCCTTTTTCATGACCGAACAGCTCGCTTTCGAACAGGCTCTCGGTTATGGCCGCACAGTTGACGACAACGAACGGTTTGTCCTTTCGGGGACTGGCCTGGTGGATGGCCCGGGCGATGAGCTCCTTGCCCGTACCGGATTCGCCGCGGACGAGCACTGACGCCTTGCTTGCCGCGACACGGCCCGCGGTGTTGAGTACCTGCTCGAGTTCCGCGCTGTGGGAGATGATGTTGCTGAAGGAGTAGCGCTTGGCCAGCTGCGCGCGCAGTTCCTTGTTTTCGGACACCAGCATCACCCTCTCTCTCGCACGCTCGATGGTCAGGAGCAGTTCCTCGAGATCGACCGGTTTCTGCACGTAGTCGAAGGCGCCTTTCTTCATGATGTCGACTGCGCGTTCGACGCTGCCGTAGGCCGTGATGACGACCACGGGAATCATGGGATTGATGCGGCGTATTTCCTGGAGCACATCCTCACCGGTGATATCCGGCATCTTGTAGTCTGTGAGCACGAGGTCGACATGGTGGTCACGGACGTAGGCGATGCCCGCGCCTCCCGCTGCCGCCGTGGCCGTCGCAAATCCTTTTTTGCGCAGAAAACCCGCGATGGCGTCCCGCTGGGCTGCTTCGTCGTCGATGACGAGAATGGAGAATTCGTTCATGTTCTTCCTGTTTTCCTGTCCACGTACAGGTATGATGCTGCAATCACCGTGCCGGATTTATTCCCCCGCGGGGAGCAGAATGCGGAAGGTCGTCCCGTGCCCCTCCTCACTGGTCACGGAAATTTCGCCCCCGTGTTCACTGATGATATGATGGACGATACTCAAACCGAGTCCTGTACCCGTATTTTTCGTCGTATAGTAGAGGTTGAAGATTTTCGACCGCTCCTCTGCAGGAATGCCGGGTCCGGTGTCCGCGACGGAGAGCATGATTTTCCCGTTCTTTTTGCAGACAACGCACTTGATTTCCCCGCCGTTTTCCATTGCGTCGATGGCATTCTGCAGAAGGTTGATCAGCACTTGCTGCAGCTTGCCGGCGTCGGCCCGCAGGGTGAGGGACTGGTCGGCGATGACGGAGATGCGCACGCGCCGGACCCTCGCCTGGCTGCCGACGAGGTTGACGCTGTTTTCGAGCAGTTGCGCGGGACGGACGCGCTCGAGGGACAGTCGCGTGGGACGCGCGAATTCGAGGAATTGCGTGATGATGCCGTTCACGCGCTGCACTTCGGACCGAATGGTTTCGGTCAGGGTTTCGAATTCCGCGACGTCCTCCCGTGGAGTGAATTCCGCACGGAAGCGCTGCGCGATGATGCCGATGGCGTTGAGGGGGTTGCGGATCTCATGTGCGATTCCCCCGGCCAGCTCTCCCATCGCGGTCAGTCGATCCCGCCGCTGCAACTCTTCCTGTGCGCGGCGCCGCTCGGTGAAGTCACGGGCGATGGCGACAATGGTCTCCACAGCGCCACCGCTGCCACGAATGATCGAGGTACTGATGACGAGATGACGCAGGTCGCCGTCCCTGTCCGTAAACGTGATTTCCTCGAAGTCGATGTGCCGTTCGCTTTCGCGCGTCCGGGCCAGGAGCAGCGCGTCGTCGGGAATGACCGCGTCGTACGGGGCGCCGAGCGCGGCTTCCGCGGTATGCCGGAGCAGTGTGACCGCGGCGTCGTTGAACACGGTGATGCGTCCCTCGGTATTCACTGCGACCACGGCGTCCGCTATGTTGTCAAGGACAAGGCCCGTGTACGTGGTCACCTTGCGGTGCTCGGCGGCGAGCAGCGCAAAACGCTGCCGAGTGAGCAGCAGGACGAGCAGTATGGCCGCCGTAACGAAAAAGCCGAGGGCGATGAATATCGCTCGGCGCATCGATCGCTGCTGTATCGCACGCACGCGCTCGAGGGAAAGTCCGATGCGGGAGAGCATCGGCGCCCTGTCCGGGAAGCGCAGCTGCCGGACGACTTCGAATACGCGCGTATCCGCGTAGTCGCGTATGCGGGTGAAGGTGCTGTCACTGCGCATGGCCCGCCGGAGAAAGGGGTCCTCGTCGATGGCAGACACGTCACGGACACCGCGGCTGGCCGTGAGTATGCCGAGGGAATCCTGAAGCAGGACGTAGGCGATGTCCTGCGCTTCCCCGATTTCCTGGACCAGCTTCCCGATGCCGAGTCGCTTGCGCACATCGAGCAGTTCTGACGAGGCCAGTCCCAGCATCACCGCTCCGCCTCTTCCTTCCCGTTCATGCGCGAGAACGAACAGGGTGTCCCCCGTCCAGGGACAGTAGGTCCGGCCGTCCGCGGTCCAGACATAGCTGCCGTCAAGAACGGGACGAAGTATTTTTTCGAGAATCGGCCGCGTTTGGGCTGCGGAGGGAGCGCCTGCCGTCAGCGGACTGCTGGCGGCCTCCACGGCGCCGTCGCGGTCGAAGAGGAGGATGACCGAGAGTCCGAGCCGCGTTGCTTCGGCGGACAGCTGGCGCTCCGTCATAGGACGCCCCGACTGCCGTGCGTCGACGAGGCGGGCCGACAGAAGCATACGGTCAACCAGCGCCTCGTCGAGCTCGCGTCCCGCGGTGATGGTTATTTCACTGCCGCGATTGAGCGTTTCCATCAACATGCGCGCCTCGGCGCCGACATTCCCGAGCAGTTCTTTCCGGCTCTGTGTGACCTCGACGTAGACGAAGGCGGTAAGCAGCAGCGCGAGCGCGGCGAGGCCCCCGAGCAGAAGCTTGGAACGGGCGGGCAGGGCTTTGAGGCGTTTCATGGGCATGTGCTTTTTCTCATATTACGATGCCAGACGACAAAATGCATATTCCATGCCGGAATTTCTGCCGGCCGCTGGCATGCTGCGGCGCAATTCGCTAACATGTCGGCTGAAATCACTATAGACCGCGTATGCTTTTCCTGCAGCTGTCCAGACTCCTTCCCGCCATCCTCGTCCTCAGCCTGTCGGCCGCGGCCGCGATGCTGCTGCTTCCGGGCGACGGTCCACTGCTTCCGCTGCGCGAGGACCTGAACATGTACCTCGTGATGGTGGATCGTTTCGCGGACGGGGACAGATCGAACAACGATGCCAATGGAATATCGGATGCACGGGATCCCCTGGCGGTGCAGGGCGGGGATCTTCGCGGACTCGAACAGCGGCTGCCCTACCTGCGCACGCTCGGTGTCAACGCGATCTGGCTGACCCCTGTGCAGCAGAATGTGCCCGGCGCCTTTCATGGCTACTGGATACAGCATTTCCTCCGCATCGACCCGCGTCTGGGCGACATGGAGGATCTGCGCCGCCTGGTCCGGCGCGCGCACGGACTCGGCATGCGCGTGTATCTCGACGTCGTCTGTAATCATACCGGTCCCCTGATAGGGACCGCGGAGGGCGGACACGAATGGAACGCGGATGGGTACACGCTGCAATGGAACGATCCGGCACAGCTGCCGACACCGGAAACGCTGCAGGACCTTTCGCTCTATCATCCCTACGGCGAAGTGCTGAAATGGGAGCCGCCCTACCAGGTGCTCGGTGAATTGCCCGGGGGACTCGATGACCTGCGCACAGAGGATCCGCGCGTCCTTGCGATCATGATCGAAATATGGTCGTGGTGGATGCAACACAGCGGCTGCGACGGCTTCCGCGTCGACACGGTCAAGCACGTGGACATGCCGTTCTGGTACGCCTGGCTGCAGGCGATGCGGCGGCACGCGCGCGCGCTGGGAAAGCGGGATTTCTTCATTTTCGGGGAAGTATTCAGCGCCGAGGATTCTCTCTGCGCACCGTACACGCAGTCCGCCCCGGATGGCCGCCGCGGCTTCGACGCGCTGTTCAATTTCAGCCTGGCAGAGGGACTGCGCGATGCTCTCGGCCGCGACGGCTCGCTGCGCCAGCTGCAGGCAGCGCTGCACAACCGTTCCCTCTACGATTCGACGGCGCTGCCGTTCATGCTCAACTTCGTGGACAATCATGACGTCGACCGCTTCCTGTCGCTTCCGCGGGCGGATAC